>JACZJD010000588.1 GCA_014860725.1 Aquamicrobium sp. | reverse complement strand
GTCATCCTCCGCTTATGTTTAGTTGTATATATAAGTTGAGTATCCGTTGCATAAGGACAATATGTCAAGACAATTCTAGACGTCCGGAGCCGACGCCGGCCGATTCCCTCCCTGGTGCTTGAATCCGCTTGGAGAATGCGCGCCGCCGCCGCGGCGAATCGTCAGCGCGACACCGTCATGCGGCCGGCGAGGCTGAAGCGGCTGCCGGGATGCAGGAGCCTCGCGCTGGTGGCGATCATGCCACGCGACCAGGTGCGCCGGCGCAGGAGCAGCAGCGGCTCGCCCGGCTGCATCTCGAGCAGGGCGCGGGACTTCTCGTCGGCCGGGATCGCCTGGATCACGTGCTCGACCTCCTCCAGCGATCCCATCGACATCAGGTGCTCGTTGGGCGTGGTGGCGGTGAAGTCCTGATCGAGATAGTCGGGCGCGAAGCGCGGATTGACGTAGCGATCCTCGATCTGCAGCGGCCGGCCGTTCTCGCGATGCACCAGCAGCGAGTGAAAGACCGTCGATCCCGGCGCGACGTTCATCTCGGTCGCCAGCGCCAGGTCGCAGTTTATCGCCTCCATGACGTGCACGTCCGTGGTGTGGCGGTTGCCGCGCGCCTCGATCTCGGCATGGATGTTGTGCAGCTCCAGAAAGGTGGACTGGCTGCGGCGCGGGGCGACGAAGGTGCCCGCGCCCTGCTTGCGGATCAGCACGCCGGCGGTCGACAGATCCCGGAGCGCGATATGGATCGTCATGCGCGAGGCGCCGAGCTGCTCGACGAGCTGCGCCTCCGAGGGAATCCGGCTGCCTTCCGGCCACTCGCCGGAATCGATCTTGCCCAGAACGTAATTCCGCACCTGCTGGCCCAGCGACAGCGCGACGCCCTCCGTCTCCGCCGCCGCCTGCCCCCGAACCGCCCTTGTCCGTCTGCTCATGCCCTGCTCGCAACTCGTTGCCCGATCACTTGTCTCGACACGTTAATGCCGCGCTGCGGCACAATCCAGACCGACCGCGAAAGATGCGCATCTTCCGGCTTGACAGAATCCCGACGCTCCTCTTATACAAACTTGTATATACCAATATGCATAACAAGCCGAAGAGGAGGTCCCCGATGGGCAAGCCCGAAATACTCTATTCCGTCCGCGCCATGGGCGGGAACAACCTGCGTTGCAAGGGCTGGAAGCAGGAAGGCATCCTGCGCATGCTCGAGAACAACATGGAGAACGCCGAGCATCCCGAGGAGCTGGTGATCTACGGCGGCATCGGCAAGTGCGCCCGCAACTGGGAAAGCTACCACGCCATCGTCAAGTCGCTGCAGGAGCTGGAGAACGACGAGACGCTGGTGGTGCAGTCGGGCATGCCGGTCGCCGTGTTCCGCACCAACCCGCTCGCCCCGCGCGTGGTGATGGCGACGACCAACATCATGAAGGCGACCTGGCCGATCTTCTACGACCTCCAGGACAAGAACCTGACCATCTATGCCCAGTACACCGCCGCGCCGTGGGAATATATCGGCACGCAGGGCGTGATCCAGGGCACGTTCCAGACGCTGGTGGCGATCCGCGACCAGCATTTCGGCGGCGACATGCGCGGCCGCATCCTGCTGACCGCCGGCATGGGCGGCATGGGCGGCAACCAGCCGCGCGCCATGACCATGCTGGGCGGCGTCTGCATCTGCGCCGACGTCGACGAGAAGGTCGTCCAGCACCGGCTGGAGGTCGGCTACTGCGACGTGATCGTGCATGATTTCGACGAGGCCGTGCGCATGGCCAAGGAGGCTGCCGCCGCCAAGCGCCCGCTCGGCATCGCGCTGATGGGCAACGCCGTCGAGGTGCTGAGGAAGGCGCGCGACACGGGCTTCACCCCGGACATCATCACCGACATGACGCCGGCGCACGATCCGCTGTCCTACATCCCCGAGGGCGTGACCGTCGAGGCGGCGCGCGAATTGCGCAAGAACGACCGCGAGAAGTACTTCAAGCTTGCCGGCGCCTCGATGATCGCCCAGCTCAAGATCATGAACGAGTTCTACGACAAGGGCGTGCAGGTCTTCGAATACGGCAACTCGCTGCGCAAGGAGAGCCGCGACGCCGGCATGCCCAACGACGACGCGATGAAGATCCCCGGCTTCGTCGCCGCCTATATCCGGCCGCTGTTCTGCGAGGGCCGCGGGCCCTTCCGCTGGATCTGCCTATCGCGCGATCCGCAGGACCTCGCCCGGCTGGACGATCTGGTCGAGGAGATGTTCCCCGAGGACGACCTCGTCACCGGCTGGATCCGGCTTGCCCGCAAGCACATCCCCATCGAGGGCCTGCCGGCGCGCATCTGCTATCTCGGCTTCGGCCAGCGCAAGGCGTTCGGCCTGCGCGTCAACGAGCTGGTGCGCTCGGGCGAGCTCAAGGGGCCGGTGGCGTTCTCGCGCGACAATCTCGACTCCGGCTCCATCGTCAACCCGACCTTCGAATCCGAGCGGATGAAGGACGGCAGCGACCTGATCTCCGACTGGCCCTATCTCAACGCGCTGCTGAACGTGGCCGCGGGCGCCGATCTCGTCGCCATCCAGGAGAACTACTCGATGGGCGAGGCCGTGCATACCGGCGTGACCATGATCGCCGACGGCTCCGAGGAGGCCAACGTGCGGCTCGCCGCCTGCCTCACCACCGACTCCGGCATCGGCGTCGTGCGCCATGCCCAGGCCGGCTACGACATCGCCCGCAAGGCGGCCGAGGAGCGCTTCGCCCGGGACGGCGTGCAGGTGCCGCTGTGGTGGACGCCCAAGGCCACCTTCGGCCCGGACGACCTTCGCGACTGACGATCTTCGGGACTGACGAAAAGGCGGGCGACGACATGGCACGGATCACGGCACTCATCGAGAATGCGGGGCAGGTCCTGACCTGCGCCGCCGATGCGCCCGACCTCGTCGGCGCCCGCACCAACACGGCGGTGGCGATCAGCGGAGACGCGATCGCCGCCATCGGCACCCCGGCGGAGATCGCCGCCGCCCACGACCTCGGCGCCGCCGAGCGGATCGACGCGCAAGGCGGGCTGGTCATGCCGGGCTTCGTCGACTGCCACACCCACCTCGTCTTCCACCGCTCGCGGGTCGAGGAATACGCCCAGCGCGTGCGGGGCCGCACGCCGGCCGAAATCCGCGCCATGGGCATCCCCATGGGCATTTCTGCCACCGCACGGATGATGCGCGAGGCGAGCGAGGACGAGCTCGTCGCCAGCGCCGCCGAGCGGCTGGCGCACATGCTGTCCTTCGGCACCACGACGGTCGAGAGCAAGAGCGGCTACGGCCTCAACACCGAGACCGAGATCAAGATGCTGGAGGTCAACCGCACGCTCGGCGCGCGCCAGCCCGTCGAGATCGTCTCGACCTTCCTCGGCGCGCACGAGTTTCCCGAGAACAAGAGCCGCGAGGCCTACATCGCCGAGATCCTCGACGAGATGATCCCGGAGGTCGCCCGGCGCGGCCTCGCCGAGTTCAACGACGTCTATTGCGACGACGGCTACTACACGGTGGCGGAATCGCGCGCGATCCTCGAGCGCGGGCTGGAGCACGGGCTCAAGGTCAAGATCCATACCGACGCCTATTCCCATATCGGCGGCTCGACGCTGGCGGCGGAGCTGCGCGCCGTGTCGGCCGACCACATGAACCACACCGCGCCCGAGGAATACGCCGCCCTGCGCGAGGCGGGCGTGGTCTGCGTCGTCATGCCGGCGCTCGACTTCGCCGTCGGCCACACGCGCCCGTTCGACGCGCGCGCCATGATGGATGCGGGGCTGACGCTGGCGCTCGCCACCGACATGTGCCCCGGCTGCTGGCTCGAATCCATGCCCTTCGTGGTGCAGCTCGCCTGCCGGCTCTACCGCTTCGGCCCGGACGAGGCGATCCGCGCCGGCACGCTGCACGCGGCCATGGCGCTCGACCGCGCCGACCGCATCGGCTCGCTGGAGCCGGGCAAGCAGGCCGACATCGCCGTCTTCCCCTACGAGCGCTACGAGGACATGGCCTACAGGCTTGGCCGCGGCCGGGCGCGGCTGGTGATGAAGGCGGGCAAGGTGGCGTTCGACGACCGGCGGGCCGCGGCATGAACCCGGTCGAGGTCGTTCCCGGCGACGGCCCGGTCATCCTCGGCCAGCCCCATGGCGGCACCCATGTGCCGGAAGCGCTCGCCGCGCGGCTCAACGCCGACGGCCGGGCGCTGGCCGACACCGACTGGCATATCGGGCGGCTCTACGAGGGGCTGCTGCCCGGCGCCACGGTGGTGCGCGCCACCTTCCACCGCTACGTCATCGACGCCAACCGCGACCCCGAAGGGTCCTCGCTCTATCCCGGCCAGAACACCACGGGCCTGTGCCCCTCGACCGATTTCGACGGCCGGCCGATCTGGGAGCCGGGGCAGGAGCCCTCGGCGGACGAGATCGCGGCCCGCCGCGACGCCTTCCATGTCCCCTATCACGCGGCGCTCGCGGCCGAGGTCGACCGCGTGCGGGCGCGGCACGGCGTGGCGATCCTCTACGACTGCCACTCGATCCGCTCGGTCATCCCTTTCCTGTTTCCCGGCGCCCTGCCGGTGTTCTCGATCGGCACCGACGGCGGCGTGACCTGCGCCGCGGCGGTGGAGCGGACGGTCGCCGACGCCTGCCAGCGTGCGGCGGGCTACGACAGCGTCGTCAACGGCCGCTTCCGCGGCGGCTGGACCACGCGCCACTACGG
>JACZJD010000083.1 GCA_014860725.1 Aquamicrobium sp. | reverse complement strand
ACGGTCGAGCGCAAGAAGTACGGCAAGGCGAAGGCCCGCCGCAGCTTCCAGTTCTCCAAGCGCTGATTTTTCGCGCAAAGCGGACGACGGAAAGCGGGCCTTCACGGCCCGCTTTTTTGTTGCGCCATCGTTATATCCGGCCGATAGGCTGGCCAAGGCGGAACCGGTTCGAACCCGTGAGGGTTCGCAAGCCCGACCGGGCGTCGCGCGGCCAGCGCGCTTCGCGGAGGCCCAGCGCGCAGAAGCATTGAGCGAAGAGAAACCGCCGCGAGCGAAAAAAGGGAAAGACACATGCCATCGAACGCCATCGACCGCGCCTTCACCGCCCGCAAGACGGCCGGCAGCGAGCCGGAGCCGACCTATGCCGGCGCGCTTTCCTTCATGCGCCGCAAGTTCTCCAAGGACGTGAAGGGCGCCGACGCCGTCGTCTGGGGCATCCCCTTCGACGCCGCCGTCTCCAACCGGCCGGGCGCGCGCTTCGGCCCGCAGGCGATCCGCCGCGCCTCGGCGATCTTCGACGTCGATCCGCAATATCCGTTCGGCATCGACCTGTTCGAGACCCTTGCCGTGGTCGACTACGGCGACTGCCTGCTCGACTACGGCAACCATCAGAAGACGCCGGCCGCCATCGAGCGCGAGGCGGCGAAAATCCTCAAGCATGCCGGCTTCCTGCTGTCGCTCGGCGGCGATCATTTCGTCACCTGGTCGCTTCTGAAGGCGCACGCCGCCATCCACGGGCCGCTGGCACTGGTGCAGTTCGACGCGCATCAGGACACGTGGTTCGACGACGACCGGCGCATCGACCACGGCTCGTTCGTGGCGCGCGCGGTGCGCGCCGGCCTGATCGACCCCGGCCGCTCGATCCAGATCGGCATCCGCACCCATGCGCCGGAGGATTGCGGCATCAGGATCGTCTACGGCCACGAGGTCGAGGAGATGCGCGCCGCCGACATCGCCTATGCGATCCACGAGCGCACCGGCGGCCGCAAGACCTACGTCACCTTCGACATCGACTGCCTCGACCCGGCCTATGCGCCGGGAACCGGCACGCCGGTGGCGGGCGGCCCCTCCTCGGCCAAGATTTTCTCGGTCCTGCGCCAGCTCGGCGGCATCGACGTTGTCGGCGCCGACGTGGTCGAGGTGGCGCCCGCCTACGACCATGCCGACATCACCGCGATTGCCGGCGCGACCGTGGCGATGCACTATCTCGGCCTCCTTGCGGAGAAACGCGCGCGCGGCTGACACGGCGCTTCGGGCGCCTGAGAGATCGATTCAAGCGGTTGCCGGAACGATTCCGGCGCGCCATATAAGCAACTGATTTTGCAAACCTTCCGGACCACGAGCATGAAACCGAAAATCTTCATCGACGGCGAGCACGGCACCACCGGCCTCCAGATCCGGCAGCGGCTGGCCGGCCGCGACGATCTCGACGTGCTGTCGATCCCGGAATCCGAGCGGCGCAACCCGACGCTGCGCGAGGAGATGCTCAAGGCCGCCGACATCGCGATCCTGTGCCTGCCCGACGACGCCGCGCGCGAATCGGTCGCCATGCTGGCGGGCAACGACGCCACCCGCGTCATCGACACCTCGACCGCCCACCGTACCGCGTCCGACTGGGCCTACGGCTTCGCCGAGATGGACGAGGGGCAGGCCGCGCGCATCGCCGGCGCGCGCTTCGTCGCCAATCCCGGCTGCTACCCGACCGGGGCCATCGGCCTGATCCGCCCGCTGGTCAAGGCCGGCATCCTGCCCGCCGACTACCCGGTGACGGTCAACGCCGTCTCCGGCTACACCGGCGGCGGCAAGCAGCTGATCGCGCAGATGGAGGACGAGCAGAATTCCGCCTACATCCCGTCGCCGCACTTCCTCTACGGGCTGACGCTGGCGCACAAGCACGTGCCGGAGATGCAGATGCACGGCATGCTCGACCGCGCGCCGCTGTTCTCGCCCAGCGTCGGCCGCTTCGCGCAGGGCATGATCGTGCAGCTTCCGCTGCATCTGGCCGACCTCAACGGCGCGCCGTCGCTCGGCGACGTCCATGCCGCACTCGCGCGGCACTATGACGTCCAGCGCGTCGTCGAGGTGGTGCCGCTCGCGGAATCGGCGCAGCTCGCCCGCGTCGATCCGACCGAGCTCAACGACACCGACGGGATGAAGCTCTTCGTCTTCGGCACCGAGGGCAAGGGTCAGGCGAACCTCGTGGCGGTGCTCGACAATCTCGGCAAGGGCGCCTCCGGCGCGGCCGTGCAGAACATGGACCTGATGCTGGGCAAGGAAGCCTGACCGGCGGCCCCTGCCCCGACGGAAAGAAGGCGGCGTCGCGTGGACGCCGCCTTTTGCTTTTCCGATGCCGCCCGCCGTGGGCTCAGCCTCCCCTGACGATCTGCGTTTCCATCGGATAGCTGCCGCGCGTCGCGCGCCAGTGGGCGGCGGCGAAGCCGAGCACCACGATGGCGAGCGCATGGTGCGTCAGCGCGACGTGGAGGTGCACGAAGGTCAGGAGCGCCAGGATGCCCAGCACCGCCTGCAACGTCACCAGCAGGAAGAGGACGATGGCGCGGCGCGCATGGGTCGAGCCGGGCTCGGCCCGCCACGCCGCGACCGCGTGCCAGAGTGAGACCGCGAACAGCACGTAGGCGCCGAGCCTGTGGACGAACTGCACCGTCAGCGGATTCTCGAAGAAGTTGATCCAGGCCGGCTCCATGGTGACGAGCCCGTCGGGCCACAGCTTGCCGTCCATCAGCGGCCAGGTGTTGTAGGTGAGGCCGGCATGAAGGCCGGCGACCAGCGCGCCCAGCCAGATCTGGAACAGCACCAGAATCACGATCCAGCCGGCCCATCGCTGCGTCGAGCGCTCGGCCGGGCCGGCCGAATGCGGCGCGAGCCCCCGCGCCACCAGCATGGTGGCGGTGAAGATGAGGCAGGCGAGAAGCAGGTGGATCGCCAGCCGGTACTGGCTGACGAACAGCCGCTCCGACAGGCCGGACGACACCATCCACCAGCCGATGAAGCCCTGGAAGCCGCCGAGCAGGAACAGGCCCACCAGCTTCGGCTTCAGGTGGCGTTCGAGCCGTCCGGTCAGCCAGAAGAAGGCGAGCGGCACGGCGACCAGCAGCCCGACGCCGCGCGCCAGCAGCCGGTGCGCCCATTCCCACCAGAAGATGACCTTGAACTCGTCGAGGCTCATGCCCTTGTTGAGTTCCTGATATTGCGGAATCTGGCGGTACTTCTCCAGCTCCTCCTGCCACTCGGCCTCGTTCAACGGCGGGATGACGCCGTGGATCGGCTTCCACTCGGTGATGGAGAGGCCGGAGCCCGTCAGCCGCGTCGCGCCGCCGACGACGAAGAGGGCGAAGAGCACCACGAGCACGGCATAGAGCCACCAGCGCACCAGCGCGCGGTTGTGCGCCTCGCGGCTTCGGGCGGAAATCGGCTCCGGATGGGACAGCGCGTGATCGGTCATGAGGTCCTCGCTGGGGTCTCCTCGCTTGGGTCTTGCTCGACGGAAGCGTTCTCGTCTGGCTTCGTCGCGCATTGCCACAGGCAAGACAAGGTGGCTAGGCGCGACACCCCGTCGCGGAGATCAGGCCCGGTCCGGGCCGATATTTGCGCGGCGGGCGCGAAGCGACTATGTCGTGGCGCAAACGGAAAGAAAAGCCATGCCCGTCCGCGTGAAGAAACTGATCGGCACCATCCTGCTGGTGCTGCTCGTCGTGATCTACGCCCTGGTGGCGACCATCGTCGCCGTCGCCCAGCTCGCCGAGTCGAGCCCGCTGGTGCACCTCGCCTATTTCTTCTTCACCGGCATTCTGTGGGTGCTGCCGGCCATGCTCATCATCAAGTGGATGACGACGCCGCCGCGCGGCCGCGCCGGCTGAGCGCAGCCGCCACCCCTTCCCGCCGCCGGAACCCCGCGCCGGTTGCGGCCGTTATCTCCTGCACAGACGCAGGAGATGCACCATGAAAACAAGGCTCTGGATTGCCGCGATGGTGTACCCGATGGCCAATGCCGTCCTGTTCGGGTTCGCCGCGATCTCGATACTGTCGATACCGGCCCTCGCCGCGATGGCCTCGACGCTCTTCCTCTTCGTCGTGCCGGCGAGCTTCGTCCTGGCCCTGCCCATCGCGTGGATCGTCGCGCCGCGCCTTCGCGCCCGCTCTTGGCAGGATGGCCGCATGGCGCAGCCGCGGCTGGCGCATTGAGCCTGCGCCCCCACGGTCTATCCTCGCGGGATGACCTACACGCTCGTCACCGCCAACCGCAACTATTCGAGCTGGAGCCTTCGTCCGTGGCTTCTGATGAAGGCTCTCGGCATCCCCTTCACGGATCGCATCGAGCCGTTCGGCGAGCTCGTGAACTATGAGGCATTCCGCAGCTTCTCGCCGACCGGGCAGGTGCCGGCGCTGATCGACGGCGACCGCACCGTGTGGGATTCGCTGGGGATCGCGCTCTATCTCGCCGACCGACACCCCGGCGTGTGGCCGGCGGACGAGGCGGCGCGCGCCTTCGCGCAACCGGCGGTGTGCGAGATGCACAGCGGCTTCTTCGCGCTGCGCTCCGGCTGCCCGATGAATGTCGGCGTGCGCGTGACGCCGAAGCCGATGTCGGACGCGCTCGCGAAGGATATCGGCCGCTTGCGCGAAATCTTCGAGGACGGGCTTTCCCGTTTCGGCGGCCCGTGGCTCGCCGGCGAGGCATTCAGCGCGCTCGACGCCTTCTTCGCCCCGGTCGCGTTCCGCATCCGCACCTACGGGCTCGACGTCGGCAAGGGGCAGGCATGGGTCGAGCATATCCTCGACCATCTCGCGATGCGGGAATGGGAGCGCGCAGCGCTGGCCGAGCGGTGGCGCGAGCCCGGCCACGAAGCAGAGCTCGCGGCAGCCGGCACCATCACCGCCGATTTCCGCGCCCTGCCCTGAACCGGGCCTTGCCTAGACCGTGACGAGCCGCCTGCCGCGGTTGGCGATCGGGGTGGTCAGGCCCGACATCAGCGTGCGCAGGTCGGCAAGCCGCTGGAAATTGCCGTTGACCGAGATGCGCGGCAGCGCATGCGGATGGGCGGCGTGGCCCGGCAGCAGCACGCCGTGCCGCGTCGTCACGGCGGTGTGGAACCCGGCGG
>JACZJD010000587.1 GCA_014860725.1 Aquamicrobium sp. | reverse complement strand
CGGTCATTCTAGCGCTCCACCCGGCCGTAGCGCCGCTCCAGCCAGCGCAGGCCGAACACCGAGACGATGCTGATGACGAGGAAGAACACGCCCACCATCGTCATCGGCTCGATGTAGCGGTAGTTGGTGTTGGCGATACTGCGCGCCTGGTTCATCAGCTCCAGCACCGTGATGGCCGAGAGCAGCGGCGTCTCCTTGAACATGGCGATGAAATAGTTGGCGAGCGCCGGGATCATCGGCGGGATCGCCTGCGGCAGGATCACGTGCACCCATGTCTGGCGCGGCGTCAGGTTGCAGGCCTTGGCCGCCTCCCACTGGCCGCGCGGCACGTTGTCGATGCCGGCGCGGTATACTTCCGCCGCGTAGGTGCCGTAGTGCAGCCCGAGCCCGATGACGCCCGCCACCAGCGGCGACAGAAGGATGCCCGCCCCCGGCAGCACGTAGAAGATGAAATAGAGCTGCACCAGCAGCGGCGTGCCGCGGATGAACTCGGCGAAGAAGCCGACCGGCCGCGAGACCAGCCGGTTGGGCGAGCGGCGCAGGAGCGCGATGAGGAGGCCGACCGCGGCCGCCAGCGCCGAACCGAGAATGGTGGCGAGGATCGTGATCTTCACGCCCTCGAGCATGGTGGGCATGATGCGCCAGACGAATTCCCAATCCCATTCCATCACGCTGCCTCCCTCACGACCGCACCCCGTCGAGGCCGCGCGAAAGCCGGCGCTCCAGCCCGCGCATGGCGGTCGAGATCGTCATCGCCATGGCGAAGTAGAGCACCAGGATCGTCGCGAACGGGATCAGGGTGTTGCCGGTCTGGGCGCGCACCACCTGCGCCTGGAAGGTCATGTCCGACAGCGAGATCAGCGACACGATGGCCGTGGCCTTGAGGAGCTCGATGGCGTTGTTGCAGAAGGTCGGCAGCATCACGATCAGCGCCTGCGGCAGGATCACGTGGCGCATGGCCTGGTAGCGGCTGAGATTGAGTGCCACACAGGCCTCGAACTGCTCCTTGCCGATGGACTGCACCGCGCCGCGCACCACCTCGGCACCGTAGGCCCCGACGTTCAGCCCCAGCGCCAGCACGCCGGCCTGCATCGGGGTCAGCGACACGCCGAGCAGCGGCAGCACGAAATAGGCCCAGAAAAGCTGGACGAAGATCGAGGTGCCGCGGAAGAACTCGATATAGGCGGTCGCAAGCCAGCGCAGCGCCGCGAAGCGCGACAGCCGCCCGAGCCCGCCGAGGAACGCCATCACCAGCGCCAGCGCGCAGCCCATCAGGGTGAGCTGGATCGTCACCAGCGCGCCCTGCAGGATGAGGCCGAGATATCCGTACCAGTCGGTCATCGCACGATGTTTCCGGGTCGGTGCTTCCGGTCAGGTTAAAGCTCGGATCGCCGCGGCGCACTTCCCCCCGTTCACGGGGAAGGCTGCCGGCAGGCGGATGAGGGCGGCGCAAGCCTTGCAAGGTCGGCCCCGCCTCCCATCCGCTTCGGGTCCCCTTCTTCCCGCGAACGGGGAGAAGGAAAGGCTGCGCTTACGTTACTGCGCCGCGCAGAGCTGCTCGCGCGAGGTGGACATCGCCGCCGCCGCCGAGAAGCCGTAGGGCTCGACGATCTGGGCGAACTCGCCGGATTCCTTCATCTTCGCCAGTTCGACGTCGAAGGCGTCGCGCAGCGCCTCGTCGCCCTTGCGGAAGGCGGCGCCGTCGCAATAGACCGGCGCGTCGGAAACCGGCGCGACCATTTCGAGGTTGGGGTCGTTGGCGAGCTTCACCAGCTCGCTGATCGACAGCACCGGCAGCGAGTAGACGTCGATGCGGCCGTCCTGCACCATCTTCAGGCCGCTCTGGCCGTCGGGCACGACGATGACGCGGTCGCGCGGCGTGCCGGCTTCC
>JACZJD010000586.1 GCA_014860725.1 Aquamicrobium sp. | reverse complement strand
GACGCTGTTCAAGGCGATCATGGGCTTCGTGCCGCTCGCCGCCGGCGCCGTGTCGATCATGGGCGAGCCGGCGGGCCATGCCTTGAGACGGAATACCGTCGCCTATGTGCCGCAGGCCGAGGAGGTGGACTGGAACTTCCCGATCCTCGTCGAGGACGTGGTCATGATGGGCCGCTACGGCCACATGAACTTCCTGCGCATCCCGTCCGCCCGCGACCGCGCCAGGGTCGCCGAGGCGCTGGAGCGAGTCGGCATGACACCTTACGCCAAACGCCAGATCGGCGAGCTTTCCGGCGGCCAGAAGAAGCGCGTCTTCCTCGCCCGGGCGCTGGCGCAGGAAGGCGAGGTCATCCTGCTCGACGAGCCGTTCACCGGCGTCGACGTCACCACCGAGGAGGCGATCATCGCGCTGCTGACGGCGCTGCGCGACGAGGGCCGGGTGATGCTGGTCTCCACCCACAATCTCGGCTCCGTGCCGGAGTTCTGCGACCGCGCCGTGCTCCTCGACCGCACCGTGCTCGCCCACGGCCTCACCCACGAGGTGTTCACCCGCGCCAATCTCGAGCGGGCGTTCGGCGGCACGCTGCGCCATTTCGTGCTCGGT
The DNA here is from genome assembly GCA_014860725.1 of Aquamicrobium sp. The sequence continues at coordinate 4,045 of JACZJD010000586.1, read as the reverse complement.
GGCGCGGATTTGCACGAGGACGAGGATGCGCGCGCCATCACCGTGCTCACCGACGACGAGCGGCCCTTCGTGCTCTATGGCGACCAGGCGCAGTCCACCAGCGGTCCGGCCGCCGCCGGCCCGGCCGCGCCGCCGGAAAACGGTTCGGGAAAGGCCGAAGGATGAGCGTCCTCCTCGAACCCTTCTCCTACGGCTACATGGTCAACGCCATGTGGGTGTCGGCGCTGGTCGGCGCGGTCTGCGCCTTCCTCTCCGCCTATCTCATGCTCAAGGGCTGGTCGCTGATCGGCGACGCGCTCTCGCACGCCATCGTGCCGGGCGTGGCCGGGGCCTACATGCTCGGCCTGCCCTTCGCCTTCGGCGCGTTCTTCTCCGGCGGGCTCGCCGCAGGCGCGATGCTGTTCCTCAGCCAGAAGACGAAGCTCAAGGAGGATGCCGTCATCGGCCTCATCTTCACCTCCTTCTTCGGGCTCGGCCTGTTCATGGTGTCGCTGTCGCCGGCCTCGGTGAACATCCAGACCATCGTGCTCGGCAACATCCTTGCCGTCACGCCGACGGACACGCTGCAGCTCGTCATCATCGCCGGGGTGTCGCTCGTCATCCTGACCGCGAAATGGAAGGACTTCATGGCCGTGTTCTTCGACGAGGGCCATGCCCGCTCCATCGGCCTCAGGCCCGACCTCCTGCGCGTCGTGTTCTTCACGCTTCTGTCGGCCTCGACCGTCGCCGCGCTCCAGACTGTCGGCGCCTTCCTCGTCATCGCCCTCGTCGTCACCCCCGGCGCCACCGCCTATCTGCTGACCGACCGCTTCGGCCGGCTGATCGCCATCAGCGTCGCCATCGGCACGCTGACGAGCTTCGCCGGCGCGTGGGCGAGCTACTTCATCGACGGCGCCACCGGCGGCATCATCGTCGTGCTGCAGACGCTGATCTTCCTCGCCGCCTTCTTCCTGGCGCCCAGGCACGGGCTTCTCGCCGCCCGGCGGCGGGCGCGCGCCGCACGCGCGCCGGAGGCCGAAATGGAGGAGATGAGCCGATGATCGACACGCTTCTCCTGCCGTTCCAGTTCCCGTTCATGCAGCAGGCTTTCGTCGCGGCGCTGCTGGTCGCGGTGCCGATGGGGCTGATCTCGTCCTTCCTGGTGCTCAGGGGCTGGTCGCTGATGGGCGACGCCATCAGCCATGCCGTGCTGCCGGGCGTGGTGCTGGCCTATGCGGCCGGCCTGCCGCTCGCCGCCGGCGCCTTCGCGGCCGGCATGGGCTGCGCGCTCGCGACCGGCTATCTCAGGGAGCACAGCCGCGTGAAGGAGGACACGGTGATGGGCGTGGTGTTCTCCGGCATGTTCGGGCTGGGCATCGTGCTGTTCTCGTTCGTCGAGACCGAGCTTCACCTCGACCACATCCTGTTCGGCGACATCCTCGGCCTGACCTGGCCGGACGTCGGCGAGACGGCGCTGATCGCGGCGATCGTGCTGGCCTTCGTCGGGCTTCTGCGCCGCGACCTCCTGGTCTGCGCCTTCGACGCCACGCATGCCCGCGCCATCGGCCTGCCGGTGCGCTTCTACCATTACGGGCTGCTGGCGGTGCTGTCGCTCGCCATCGTCGGGGCGCTGAAATCGGTCGGCATCATCCTTGCGGTCGCGATGCTGATCGCGCCGGGCGCCATCGCCTTCCTCCTGACGCGGCGGTTCGAGGCGATGCTGGCGGCGGCCGTCGCGGTCGCGGCCGCCTGCTCGTTTCTCGGCGTCTACCTGTCGTTCTTCATCGACAGCGCGCCGGCGCCGACCATCGTCGTGCTGATGACGCTGGTGTTCGTCGCCGCCTTCACGCGGTCCCGCACGGCTACGCGCGCGGCGGGATCGTGAGGCCCTTTTGGCTCGCCGGGCGGGCGAGGCAGCGTTCGAGCCAGGCGAGCACGCTGGGGCTGTCCGCGAGGCCGACGAGGTCGCCCGCCTCGTAGAAGTCGCGCACCGTGCGCACCCACGGGAAGAGCGCGATGTCGGCGATGGTGTAGTCGTCGCCCATCATCCACTGCCGGCCGGCGAGCCGGCCCTCCAGAACGCCGACGAGCCGCTTCGATTCGCCGGCATAGCGCTCCAGCGGCCGCTTGTCCTCGATCTCCCTGCCGGCAAACTTGTGGAAGAAGCCGAGCTGCCCGAACATCGGGCCGATGGCCGCCATCTGGAAGAACACCCACTGGATCGTCTCGTAGCGGCGCGCCGGGTCCGCCGGCAGCAACTTGCCGGTCTTCTCGGCAAGATAGAGCAGGATCGCACCCGATTCGAACAGCGCCAGCGGCCTGCCGCCCGGGCCGTCGGGATCGACGATGGCCGGGATCTTGCCGTTGGGGTTCAAGGACAGGAAAGGCTCGGTCCAGGTCTCGTTCTTGGTGATGTCGACGGTGTGCGCCTCGTAGGGCAGGCCGAGCTCCTCCAGCGCGATGGCAACCTTGACGCCGTTCGGCGTCGGGAAGGAATAGAGCTGGAGCTTGCCGGGCTCCTTCGCCGGCCAGCGCGCGGTGATCGCAAAGCTCGAAAGATCGGTCATGATAAGCCTCTTGTCGGGAAGATGCCGCCGTGCGGCAGGGACGCACACGGCACACAGATAGCGATCCGGCCTGCCGCCGCAAGGCGGCCGGCGCGAGACACTGCGTCACGGCCGGCGCGACGGTCCTGATCCCGCTTCAGGAAGGCGGCGGCCGGGCGGCCCCGGCAGCCTCGTCAGGCGCGGTAGGCCTTGACCGCGACCGTGGCGTTGGTACCGCCGAAGGCGAAGGCGTTGCTGATCGCGGCGCGCACCTCGCGCCGGCGCGCCGCGTTGGGGGTGACGTCGAGGTCGCAGGCGGGATCGGCGACGCGATGGTTGGCCGTCGGCGGCACGACGCCGTCGGTGACGGCCCGGACGCAGGCGATCATCTCGATGGCGGCGGTGGCGCCGAGGCAGTGACCGTGCATCGACTTGGTCGAGGAGACGGAGAGGCGGTCGGCGGCGGCGCCGAAGACGCGGCGGATCGCCTGCGTCTCGATCTGGTCGTTGGCCCTGGTGCCGGTGCCGTGGGCGTTGACGTAGTCCACCTCCCCGGGCGCCAGCCCGGCATCGGCGAGGCAGTTGGCGATGGCGGCCGCCGGCCCTTCGACCGTGGGCGCGACGATGTCGGTGGCGTCGGCCGACAGGCCGGCCCCGGCATATTCGGCGAGGATGGTCGCGCCCCGCGCCAGCGCATGGTCGAGCCTCTCCAGCACGACCACGCCCGCGCCCTCGCCGATGACCAGCCCGTCGCGGTCGGCGGAGAACGGGCGGCAGGTGTCGCGGGCGAGGACGCGCAGCGCCTCCCAGCCCTTGAGCACGCCCCAGACGATCGGCGCCTCGGTGCCGCCCGCCAGCATGACATCGGCGCGGCCGAGCGCGATCTGGTCGGCGGCGGCGGCGATGGAATGGTTGCCGGTGGAGCAGGCCGAGGTCACGCCGAAGACCGGGCCGCGCAGGCCGATATCCATGCTGACCTGCCCGGCCGGCGCGCCGGTCATGGCGCGCGGCACCGAGAAGATGTTGGCGCGCGGCCGCCCTTCGAGCAGGATGCCGCGATAGTTGTCCTCGATGGTCTCCCAGCCGGCGACGCCGGCGCGGTGATCGGGACCGGCGTCGCCGGCTGGGAGACCATCGAGGATAATTACCGCGGCATCCTGCTCGACGGCCGGCCGCGCGCCAACATCTTCTCGGTCCCGCGCGCCATGACCGGCGCGCCGGCCGGGCAGGTCAGCATGGATCTCGGCCTGCGCGGCCCGGTCTTCGGCGTGACCTCGGCCTGCTCGACCGGCAACCACTCCATCGTCGCCGCCGCCGACCAGATCGCGCTCGGCCGCGCCGACGTGATGCTGGCGGGAGGCACGGAAGCGCCGCTGGTATGGGGCGTGCTCAAGGGCTGGGAGGCGCTGCGCGTGCTGGCCAAGGATACCTGCCGCCCGTTCTCGGCCGACCGCGAGGGGCTGGTGATCGGCGAGGGCGTGGGCGTGATCGTGCTGGAAAGCCTCGACCATGCGCTGGCG
>JACZJD010000585.1 GCA_014860725.1 Aquamicrobium sp. | reverse complement strand
ATCGAAACGGCCTCCACAAGCGGCGGCGCCTTTGCGGCGCCCGCAGCCAGCGTTCGCTCCGCTGTCGCGGTTGTGACCAAGCCTGACCTCCCTCGTCTTCCCGCGTCCGTTCCGGGCCGTTGGCCGTCGACGCTTGGGATGCAAATTCATATGAAGATAATTGCATGTCAACCCGTCGATCTTTTTTTCGACCACAGAGTCGATAGAAATACCCAAAATTCGGGCTTGGCGGCGAGGGGTGCGATGTCCAAGGGAGCGAGTGCAGGTCCCGAAGGGGCGAACGCAGGCCGCGACGGCTGCGGAGCGGGCGCGGGGAAGTCTGAGCGGGGCGACGCCGACCTGCGTCCCGCCTCTGTCTGTTGGTTGTGGCTGCAGCGATGCACGTGCTTTTCAGGCGCCCCGCGCCGGAGGCCGGCGGGCCGGGTGCCGATGTTCGTTCAGGGGAGGGAGGATGATAAGCCGTCCACCTTCCGACCCGGGCTATCCGCGCTCCGCTCTGGCGAGCCCGCCGTCGCGAAAAACGCGGAGAGGACATCGCGCCGGCGCGGACCGTGCCCGGAAGGGAGCGTCAGGGCTGGAGCGGCATGCCGAACAGGCTGGTCCGGCCGGGGCCGGTCGCCTCGGTGGAAAGGCCGTTGCGGACGAAGTCGCTGATGCCGGTGGCGATGTCCTCGACCTGCCACGATCCGTGGCGGCGATACCATTTCGTCACCCAGTTCGCGGCGCCGAGCACGCAGAAGGCGCCGAATTTCGGCTCGCAGGGCACGATGCTGCCTTCCTCCACGCCCTGCCGGATCATGTCGATGATCTGCGCCTGGAACTTGTCCCGCCGGCGGATGACGTCGGCGAGCTGCTGCGGGTTCAGCGACTTCTCCTCGAGGATGATGACGCTGTAGCTCTCGTCCGAGATCATCGAGCGCACGTAGTTCGACATGGTCTGGCAGACGCGGTCGAGCGCGTTGAGCGAGCTGTCGGTGCACACCGATTCGAGCGCCTGCTCCGACGCCGCGAGGTGGCATTCGTAGAGCAGGTCCTGCTTGTTCTTCACGTAGTAGTAGAGGGTCGGCTTGCTGATGCCGAGCGATTCGGCGATGTCGGCGAGCGACGTGCCGTGGTAGCCGTTGGTCCGGAAGGCGTAGGCCGCCTGCCGCAACAGGGCGTCCTTCTTCAGTTCGCGCTGCTCCGCCGCGGTCGGCACCGCCTTGTTCCAGGACGCCATGAAAACCCTCCGTCGTCGACCGGCCGCATGCTTGATATGATTTTTCGAACCGAAGGTCGAGAAGCTGGATGTTAGCGGTCCGCAGGCCGATGCGCCAGACAGGGCACAGCATCAATTTGCCGCATCGCGGGAATTCTTTTGCCTGCCGCGCACCCGGCGGCGGGTGGCGGATGGAATCCGGTGCAGGGAGGAAAAGCGCCGTCAGGGAAGCGCGGAGGCCTGCGTAACCGGAGCGATCCCGCTTCCATGAACGAGTGCCGCAGCAATGCGGGGAACCGGCCAATCGGGAAAGGGGAAGGGCGGTTGGCTGCCCTCGCGGGCAGCCTCGGCCTTGCGCCGTTCGCCGGCCGCGTTCAGCGGAGCGCGGCGTGCCGGCCCGCGGCATGGCCGAGCGTCACCGCCATCAGCAGGCCGTTTCCGGAAAGATAGCCCGAGGCATCGTTGCCCGAGACGCCGCAGGCGGCCCCGCCCGCCGCATTGAGGTTGGGCAGCGGCCGGCCGTCCCTGGCGATGACCCGTCCGTCGGTGTCCGTGACCAGGCCGCCCTGCGTGTGGAAGAGGGCGCCCGCGACGCGCACCGCGCAATAGGGCGGCGCGAGCCGGCCCGCGCCTTCGAAGGAGCGCCCGAGCGGGTCGGTCGCCTTCCCCTCGACGAAGGAGGCGACGCTGTCGAACGTGTCGGCCAGCGCCTCGGGGTCCACCGCCATGCGGGCGGCGAGCCCGGCGACGTCGGGCGCGGTGAGGATCGCGCCCATGCCTTCGGCGCGGCGGAAATCCTCGAACTGGCGGGCGATGCCGCCAATGCGCGTGTCGAAGACGCTCCACGCGACGCCGCCCGGCTGCTTCAGCACCTCGGCCGCCTGCTCGGAATAGCCGCGCGCCTCGTTGCTGAAGCGCCTGCCGCCGGCATTGACCTGAAAGCCGCCCTCGGTGATCGTCGCCCACTAGATCAGGATGCCGACGGGATGCGCGACCGAGCCGTGGCCCTGATGGCCGCCGAGATGGCGGGTGCGGGCGCCGAGCGCCTCGCCCCACAGCAGCGCGTCGCCCTGGTTGCCGGGATGGCCGAAATAGAGCGCGTCGGCCATGGAGGCGATGTGCTTCGCCACGAGCTCCCTGTTGCCGCCATAGCCGTTGCAGGCGAGGATCAGGCGCCCGCAGCCGACCTCCTCGGCGGAGCCGTCCGGCCGCTCGAAGCGCAGGCCGAGGATGCGCCCCGCGCCGTCGGCGAACAGCTCGGTGACGTGCGCGTCGCATACCACGGGGATGCCCGCCTTCTCCACCGCCTGGCCCAGCGCGTCGATGAACGCCTCGCCGGAGCGAGACGGCAGCCCGTGCATGCGCCGCGCGGAATGGCCCGGATAGGTGAAGTCGTCCACCACGGAGAAGTCGAGGCCGTGCGCATCCGCCAGCCATTCGAGAACCGGGCCGACGCTCGCGGCCGCAAAGCTGACGATGTCGGGGTCGGGCTCGCCATGCGCCTTGCTCATGATGTCGCGGGCGAAGAGCTCCGGCGTGTCCGTGATGCCCGCGGCGGCCTGCCAGCGCGTCGCCGGGGCGGGGACGAGGCCGGCGGAGAGCGCCGTCGAGCCGCGCGGCAGCGGGTCG
>JACZJD010000584.1 GCA_014860725.1 Aquamicrobium sp. | reverse complement strand
GGCGGGGGATGTGGCCGGCATGCTCGGCCCCGGCGGCGGCAGCGTCGCGCCGGCGGCGCGATACCTGCTCGCCGGCGACGAGACAGCGCTGCCGGCGATCGCCCGGCTGCTCGAGACCTTGCCGGCGCAGGCGCGCGGGCTGGCGCTGATCGAGGTCGCCGACGTCGCCGAGGAGCAGGCCATCGCCAACCGCACGGCAATCGAGGTTCGCTGGCTTCACCGCGACGGCGCCGCCCCCGGCACAACGACGCTGCTGCCTGATGCGATCACGGCCTTGCCGGCGCCCGCGCAGGGGGACGACCTCTTCGTCTGGGCCTCGTGCGAGTTTTGCGCTTTCAAGGCCATCCGCGCCCATGTCAGGAAGCAGTGGAAGCTCGCCAAGGAGAATCACCTCGTGACCTCCTATTGGCGGCGCGGTTCGAGCGAGGACACGGCCGGGCGTCTCGACGCCGAGACCGACGCCGCCGCAACAGTCGGGAGACGTCTTGGCCTTGACGTGGAGTGATCGACCGGTCGAACGATGCCGATGCGTGGCGCGCAGGGAGATTGCCCGTGCGTGAACTGCCCGTGCGCGACCTGCTGGGGCGCTTCGCGTCCTACTATCGCCCGCATCGCGGGCTGTTCATGCTCGACTTCTCCAGCGCGATCGCGGCCGGCCTGCTGGAGCTGGCCTTTCCGGTCGCGGTCACGCTGTTCATCGACCGGCTGCTGCCGACCGGCGATCTCGGCCTGATCGCGCTCGCCGCGCTCGGCCTCCTCCTCATCTACGTCGTGAGCGCCGGCCTGCAGCTGATCGTCACCTATTGGGGCCACATGCTCGGCATCCGCATCGAGACCGAGATGCGGAGGAAGGCCTTCGACCATCTCCAGAAGCTCTCCTTCGGCTTCTTCGACAACGTCAAGACCGGCCACCTCGTGGCACGGCTGACCAAGGACCTTGAGGAGATCGGGGAGGTCGCCCATCATGGCCCCGAGGACCTGTTCCTCGCCGTGATGACGCTGATCGGCGCCTTCGCGCTGATGCTGTGGGTGCATGTGCCGCTCGCCCTCGTCACCGCCGTGGTGCTGCCGCTGTCGCTCTTCGTCATCGTCCGCTACGGCGGCCGCATGACTGCGACCTGGCGGGCGATCTACGGCCGCGTGGCCGAGTTCAACGCCCGCATCGAGGAGAATGTCGGCGGCATCCGCGTGGTGCAGGCCTTCACCAACGAGGACCACGAGCGCAGCCTGTTCGCGCGCAACAACGAGGGCTATCTGCGCACCAAGCTCGACGCCTACCGGCTGATGGCCGCGGCGCAGTCGCTGTCCTACGTGTCGATGCGCTTCGTGCAGGTCGTCGTCATGCTGACGGGGGCGTGGTTCGTGGTGCGGGGCGAGCTGTCGGCCGGCGGCTTCGTCGGCTTCCTGCTGCTCGTCGCCGCCTTCATGCGCCCGCTCGACATCATCGGCGCGGTGATCGAGACCTATCCCAAGGGCATCGCCGGCTTCCAGCGCTACACGGCGTTCCTCGACACGCGGCCCGACATCGCCGACCGGGAGGGCGCCAGGGACGTGCCGCGCCTCGACGGCAACATCGCCTATTGCGGCGTCCGCTTCGGCTACCGCGCCGACAGACCGATCCTCGACGGCCTCGATCTTTCGATCCGCGCCGGCGAGACGGTCGCCTTCGTCGGTCCCTCGGGCGCCGGCAAGACCACGATCTGCTCGCTGCTGCCGCGCTTCTACGAGGTCGAGGCCGGTGCGATCCTGATCGACGGCATCGACATCCGCGACATGCGGCTGAAGGCGCTGCGCTCCAACATCGGCATCGTCAGCCAGGACGTGTTCCTGTTCGCCGGCACCATCCGCGAGAACATCGCCTACGGCCGGCTCGACGCCACCGAAGAAGAGATCGCCGAGGCCGCCCGCCGCGCCCGGCTCGACCGCGTGATCGCCGACCTGCCCGACGGGCTCGACACGGTGATCGGCGAGCGCGGGGTAAAGCTCTCCGGCGGACAGAAGCAGCGGCTGGCCATCGCCCGCATCTTCCTCAAGAACCCGCCGATCCTGATCCTCGACGAGGCGACCTCGGCGCTCGACACCGAGACCGAGCGCGCCATCCAGCAGTCGCTGGCCGAGCTGTCCCGGGGCCGCACCACGCTGGTCATCGCCCACCGGCTCGCCACCATCGTCAATGCCGACCGCATCCTCGTCGTCGAGAACGGCCGCATCGTCGAACAGGAAGCCCACCACGAGCTCCTCCGCCGCGAGGCAGGCCGCTACCGGCATCTCCACGCCGTTCAGGCCACGACAATGTGAGCAGAGCGGGCGGCCGACGGAAAGCGGGGAGGATCGTGGTTCCTGGAGCGGGTGAAGGGAATCGAACCCTCGTCGTAAGCTTGGGAAGCTTCTGCTCTGCCATTGAGCTACACCCGCGCGCCGCCCATAGATCGCGGGCGCGGCCCGTTCTGTCAAGCGCCGTGTTGATCCGTTCGCCGTGTTGATCCATTCGCACGGGCATTTTAGGAATGCGTCCCCTGCCCGCCGTTCCTGCCGCCGGAGACGATGCCCGTGGACGCGCTCAAGACGCTGATCGAATCGCGCCGCTTCGAGGCGGCCATCACCGCCCTCATCATCATCAACGCGATCACTCTCGGGCTGGAGACGTCGCCGGCCGCGGTCGCCCGGTTCGGTTCCGTGCTCTCCTTCCTCGACACGGCGATCCTGTCGGTGTTCGTGGCCGAACTCGTCGCGCGCTTCCTCGTCTATCGCGGCGCGTTCTTCCGCGACCCGTGGCGGGTGTTCGACTTCCTGATCGTGTCCGTGGCGCTGGTGCCGGCCGGCGGCAACTTCTCGGTGCTGAGGGCGCTGCGCATCCTGCGCGTGCTGCGCCTCGTCAGCGTCGTGCCGTCGCTGCGCCGGGTGGTCAGCGGGCTGGTCAGGGCGCTGCCCGGCATGGGCTCGATCGTGCTGCTGCTCGGTCTCGTCTACTACGTGTTCGCGGTGATGGCGACGACGCTGTTCTCCGCCACCTTCCCCGAGACCTTCGGTTCCATCGGCGCCTCGGCCTACACGCTGTTCGAGATCATGACGATGGATTCGTGGTCCACCGGCACGGTCCGGCCGATGCTGGAGGTCCATCCTTATGCATGGCTGTTCTTCCTGCCCTTCATCATCGTCACCAGCTTCGCCGTGCTCAACCTGTTCATCGGCATCATCGTGTCGGCGATGGAGGAGGAGCACGCCAACGCCGCCGCGCAGGACCGCTCGGCCATCCAGGACGAGCAGGAGGCGATCCTTGCCGAGATCCGGGCGCTGCGCGCGGAAGTGCGGGCGTTGCGGGCAGGCGCGGACTGAACCTACGCGCGAAAATGCTTGGACAGCTTCAGGCCCTGCGCCTGGTAGTTGGACTTCATGTCCGCGCCGTAGAGCCGGCCGGGGCGCGCCAGCATGTGCTCGTAGACGAGGCGGCCGACGATCTGGCCGTGCTCGAGGATGAACGGCACCTCGTGGCTGCGCACCTCGAGGACGGCGCGGCTGCCCGTGCCGCCGGCGGCCGAATGGCCGAAGCCCGGATCGAAGAAGCCGGCATAGTGGACGCGGAACTCGCCGACCAGCGGGTCGAACGGCGTCATCTCCGCCGCCTGGAGCGGCGGCACGTGCACGGCCTCCCTGCTGACGAGGATGTAGAACTCGTCCGGGTCGAGGATCAGCTCGCTGCGGCCGCGGGCATGGAGCGGCTCCCAGAAGTCGTAGACGTCGAGCGCGGCGCGCCGGTCGACGTCGACCACCGCCGTATGGTGCTTGGCGCGGTAGCCGATCAGCCCGTCGCCATTGCCCGTGAGGTCGATGGAGAGCGCGATGCCGCCGCCGGAGATGTTCGGCTCCTCCGAGGCCACCAGCGTCTCGGCGGCATGGAGGTCGCGCAGCTCCTGCTCGGAGAGCAGGGCGTGGCCCTTGCGGAACCTGATCTGCGACAGGCGGGAGCCGGCGCGCACCACGATGGGGAAGGTGCGCGGGCTGACCTCCATGAACAGCGGCCCGTCATAGCCGGCCGGTATCTTGTCGAACTCCTGCGCCCGGTCGGCCATGACGCGGGTGAAGATGTCGAGGCGGCCGGTCGAGCTCTTGGGGTTGGCCGAGGCCGACACGTCGGCGGGAAGCGCCAGCCGCTCCTGCAGCGGCACGACGTAGACGCAGCCCGTCTCCAGCACCGCGCCGTCCGAAAGGTCGATCTCGTGGAGCTTGAGGCGGTCGAGCTTGTCGACGACGGCGCTCGAGGGGCCGGGCAGGAAGCTCGCGCGCACGCGATAGGCTCTGGTGCCGAGCCTCAGATCGAGGCTCGCGGGCTGGATCTGGTCGTCGTCGAGCGGCCGGTCGGCGACGAGCGCGCCCGCCTCGAACAGGCCGGCAATGTCGCGATCCGGCAGAATGCCCGTCTTACGCACCCCAGGTCCCTCCTTGATGGCCGGAAAGGTTTAACGCCGGTGGCGATTGACGCAAGCAAAAGGCAGGCGTAAAGGGGCGTTATCCCGTGGTGATTTGCCGGTCGGCTTGCAGCCACGTTAAACAAGTCGCTAAAGGGACCGAGAGGAAACCGGCTTGCGACTTGCGCGGCCGGTTTTTTGTTGTCTGGAGCAAGGCTATGACGAGCGAGACGAAGCGCAACTGGAAACCCGCAACCGCGATGGTTCATGCCGGCACCATGCGCTCGCCGTTCGGCGAAACCTCGGAAGCGCTCTATCTGACGCAAGGCTACGTCTACGACACGGCCGAGTCGGCCGAAGCCCGCTTCAAGGGCGAGGTGCCGGGCTTCATCTACTCCCGCTACGCCAACCCCACCGTCGACATGTTCGAGCGGCGCATGTGCGAGCTGGAAGGGGCGGAGGAGGCGCGCGCCACCTCCTCGGGCATGGCCGCGGTGTCCGCCGCGCTCCTGTGCAGCGCCAAGGCCGGCGACCATGTGATCTCGGCGCGGGCGCTGTTCGGCTCCTGCCGCTGGGTGGTCGAGACGCTGATGCCGCGCTACGGCATCGAGACGACGCTGGTCGACGGCCGCAACCTCGACGAGTGGAAGGCGGCGGTGCGCCCCAATACGAAGCTGTTCTTCCTCGAAAGCCCCACCAACCCGACGCTGGAGGTGGTGGACATCGCGGCGGTGGCCGAGATCGCCGACGCCGCCGGCGCGCGGCTGGTGGTCGACAACGTCTTCGCGACGCCGCTGCAACAGAAGCCGCTGGAGCTCGGGGCGCATATCGTGGTCTATTCCGCGACAAAGCACATAGACGGCCAGGGCCGGTGCCTCGGCGGCATCGTGCTCTCGGACAAGAAGTGGATCGACGAGGAGCTTCACGACTATTTCCGCCACACCGGGCCGTCGCTGTCGCCCTTCAACGCCTGGACGCTGCTCAAGGGGCTGGAGACGCTGCCGATCCGCGTCGCGCAGCAGACGCAGAGCGCCGCCCGCATCGCCGATCACCTCGCGAAGCATCCGGCGGTGGCGCGCATCATCTATCCCGGCCGCGACGACCACCCGCAGGCGGACGTCGTTGCCAAGCAGATGACGGGCGGCTCGACGCTGATCTGCTTCGACGTGAAGGGCGGCAAGGCGAACGCCTTCTCCCTCATCAACGCGCTGGAGATCGTCAAGATCTCCAACAATCTCGGCGACGCCAAGAGCCTGATCACGCACCCGGCGACCACGACGCACAAGAACCTGACCGACGAGGCGCGCGAGTCCGTGGGCATCCTCGACGGCACGCTGCGGCTGTCGATAGGGCTGGAGGACGCCGACGACCTGATCGAGGACATCGACCGGGCGCTGGCGAAGGCGGTCTGAACCGGCGCCGCGCGGGCGCGACGGCCACATTTACGCCACGCGGCCTTGACCAATTCAGGGAGGGCGGCACACTGGCCGCCTCTCGCGGATCGGGAACATGTACCGCAGCATAACGCGCAACATCGAGGTCGAAGTCGAGCCCTTCTATCTGGCGGACAAGTCCGAGCCGGAGGACGGGCGCTATGTCTGGGGCTATCGCGTGACGATCGCCAACCGCTCCGACAACCCGATCCAGGTTCTGGCGCGCTACTGGCGCATCACCGACGGCTGGGGCCGGGTCGAGGAGGTGCGCGGGCCGGGCGTCGTCGGCGAGCAGCCGGAGCTGAACCCCGGCGACAGCTTCCAGTATACGTCGGGCTGCCCGCTGCGCACGCCGTCGGGCTTCATGGTCGGCAGCTATACGGTCAGGAGCGGCGAGGACGATTTCTTCGAGATCGACATTCCCGCCTTGTCGCTCGACCTGCCGGACAGCGAGCGGTCGGTGAACTGAAGGCGCCTACTCGCCGTCGGGCGCGGACGAGGCGTGGTCCTCCCCTTCCGGGAACAGGTCATTGTCCATCAGCGCCCGTCCGAAGCGGTAGAGGATGTCGGCGGCAAGCGTCCGCCGCTCGGCGATCAGGCGGTTGTAGGCCTTGCCGGCGTTGAAGTTCATGCGGCGATGCGCCTGCGGGTCGATCTCGTGGATCGCTCTGGCGATGCAGATCGCAATCTCGCAGACGGCTTCC
>JACZJD010000082.1 GCA_014860725.1 Aquamicrobium sp. | reverse complement strand
GAGCGCCAGCGCCGCCTGGCTCAAGAAGCTGCCGGCGAAGGGGGCGGCGGGCAGCGCGTCGCGGGTCCAGATGACGAGCTGCGGCCCGATGATGGCGGCGGCGAGCCCGCCGATCATCACCCAGGAGATGGCCTTGGCCTTGAGCGGCCCGGTGGCGGCGTCGGCGGCGGCGAAGCGGTAGCTCTGGACGTAGGCGCCGTAGAAGCCGGCCATGAAGGTGCCGAGGCAGAAGATGACGAAGGCCGCCCCCACGATGCCGAGCGTGGCGACGAGGCCGGAGAGGACGCCGATCGCAGCCCCGATCAGGTAGCCGGTGCGGCGGCCGAGCCGCCGCATGACCATCGCCGCGGGGATGGTGCCCATGGCCAGCCCGAGATTGTAGAGGCTGACGGGCAGCGTCGCGAGCGCGGCCACCGGCGACAGCGTCTGGCCGACGATGCCGCCCAGCGAGATGATGATCGGCGGGCTCGCCGCCCCCAATGCCTGCGCGGCGGTCAGGACGAGGATGTTCCTCTTGGCTGTCGCCTGATCGGTCATGTCATGCCTCATGGTGGCCGGACCGCGGCGCGGCCGGAGCGTGTCGGAAAGGGAAGGCTGGATGTCGTGGTGTGGATGTCTGGCCGCGGATCAGCACTGCGGCGAGCAATAGGCCCCGTAGAGAACCTCCATCACCGCCCGCGCCGGCCCGCTCTCGATGTGATACCAGATCGTCTGGCCGTCGCGGCGGCCGGCGATGATGCGCTCGCGGCGCAGGAGCGCCAGATGCTGCGAGACGGTCGAATCGCGGATGCCGAGGAATTCGGCGAGCTGGCCCACCGATTTCTCCCCCTCGATCAGCTGGCACAGGATCAGCAGCCGGTGCTGGTTGGACAGCGCCTTCAGCAGATCGCTCGCCTCGTCGGCCGCCTCGCGCATGACATTGGGATCGACTTTGATATCGACATTCATAGTTGCGTATCTACATTGTTTCGTATATATCGTCAATATGAAAGCTGCCTCGACGTCCGACCCGACGCAGCGCGACTTTCGGGAGTATGATGCATATGTCGGCGAGCCGCCAGATCGTCTGCCCGCAATGTGCGGGCATCAACCGCGTGCCGCGGGACCGGCCGGCCGAGAGCGCCCTGTGCGGCCGCTGCAAGACGCCGCTCTTCTCCGGCAGGCCGGTCGAGGCGGACGCGGCCATGTTCGAGCGGCAGACGCGGCGCAGCGACGTGCCCGTCCTGGTCGACGTCTGGGCGCCGTGGTGCGGCCCCTGCCGGATGATGGCGCCCGCCTTCGAGGCCGCGGCCGCCGCGCTCGAGCCCGACATGCGGCTCCTGAAGCTCAACACCGAGGCCGAGCCGGAAACGGCCGCGCGCCTCGGCATCCGCGGCATCCCGACGATGATCCTGTATTCCGGCGGCCGCGAGATCGGCCGGGTCTCGGGCGCGATGGCCGCACAGCAGATCACGGCATGGGCACGCGGCAGGCTTGCCGCGGACGCGTGACCGCGACAGTCCGAAAGGGGAGGAGAACGGAAATGAACAGACGCGAGTTTCTCGCGGGCGGCGGCGGAACGGCCCTGCTCGCGGCCCTGCCGACGGCCACGCCGGCCGCGGCGCAGACG
>JACZJD010000583.1 GCA_014860725.1 Aquamicrobium sp. | reverse complement strand
GGCGCGGCCCGCCTGCGGGATGCGGATCAGCGTGTCGCAGGCCGCCGCCAGCGTGTCCGGCAGGCCCTGCTGCTCGTTGCCCATCAGGAGCACGATCGGTCCCTTCGTGTAGTCGGGCGTCCGGTAGTCGACCGAGCCTTTCAGATGCGTGCCGACGAGGCGGACCTTCGCCGCCTTCTTCCAGGCGATGAAGGCCTCGGCGCTGCCGCGCGCCACCGGCACGGCGAAGATCGAGCCCATGGTGGCGCGCACCGTCTCCAGTGAGTAGGGATCGGTGGTCTCGCCGACGAGGATCACGCCCTTCGCGCCTGCCGCGTCGGCGGTGCGGATGACGGTGCCGAGATTGCCCGGATCGCGCACGCGGTCGAGCGCCACCCAGACGTCGCCATCTTGCGGGCGGATGTCGGAAAGGGCGGCCCAGCGCTGGGAGAAGACGCCGAGCACGGCCTGCGGGTTGTCGCGCCGGGTGATGGCGACGAGCACCTTCTCCGGCACCTCCAGCACCAGCCCGCCCGCCGCCACCGTGCGCGCCGCCGCCTTCTCCACCGCCGCATTGCCGCGCTGCGACTTGGCAAACACCAGCGTGCGGATCGACCAGCCGAGATCGAGCGCGTCGATGACGAGCTTCAGCCCCTCGGCCATGAACGCGCCCTCGGCGTCGCGGTACTTCTTCAGCGCCAGCGCGCGGATGTCCTTGATGACCGGGTTGGCGAGGCTGGTGACTTCCTTCACCTGCCCGACGCGGCGCGTCTCGCCTCCTCCGCCCGTGTGGCCGCTCATGCCGCCACCCAGCGCGAGAACAGCGAGGTCGAGAGCCGGCGGCCGGCCGACTGCTCGCGGATGACGAGCTCGCCGGATTCGACGCGCCCGCCCATCCCGGCGAAGGTGTCGCGCATCAGCGCGTGCATCGCGAAGAAGGAAGCGCGGATCGAATAGGCCGTCAGCACCACGGCGAGCGGCTGCGGCGAGAGAATCGCGCGGGTGAGCTCAGCCATGGCCGGCAGGTCGTCGAAGAGCTGCCACACCTCGCCCTTCGGCCCGCGCCCGTAGGCCGGCGGGTCGAGGAGCACGATGTCGTAGCGGCTGCCGCGCCGCTCCTCGCGCTCGGCGAACTTCATCGCATCCTCGCAGATCCAGCGGATCGGCCGGTCGGAAAGCCGCGCCATCTCCTGGTTCTCGCGCGCCCAGCCGATCGCCTTCTTCGAGGCGTCGACATGCGTCACCTGCGCGCCGGCACGCGCCGCGACCAGCGAGGCGAGCCCGGTATAGCCGAAGAGGTTCAGCACCCTGACCGGCCGCTTGGCGGCGACGATCAGCGCTTCTATGTGCCGCCAGTGCGACGCCTGCTCGGGAAAGACGCCGACATGGCGGAACGAGGTGAAGCGGCCGAGATAATCGAGGCCGTCATGCCTCATCGGCCAGGTCTCGCCGAGCGGGACGTTGGGGAAGCGCCAGCGGCCCATGCCTTCCTCGTCGGTGTCGCCGGTGAAGACCGCGTCGGCCTTCTGCCACTCGCGCTCGGGAAGCGCCGGCCGCCAGATCGCCTGCCCCTCGGGCCGGTCGATGCGGTAAGGGCCGTACTGCTCGAGCTTGCGGCCGTCGCCGGAAT
>JACZJD010000582.1 GCA_014860725.1 Aquamicrobium sp. | reverse complement strand
GCGCAACTCGCCGACGACGACCGGCACCAGCCGCGCGATGTCCTCCTTGCCGGTGGCGGCATGGATGCCGAAGACGCCGGTGTCGGAAAAGCCCCAGTGGAAGGCATAGACGGAGTAGCACAGGCCGCGCTTCTCGCGGACCTCCTGGAACAGCCGGGACGACATGCCGCCGCCCAGGATCATCGACAGCACCTGCGAGGCGTAGAAGTCGCGCACGTGATAGGCGCGGCCCTCGAAGCCGAGCACGATCTGCGCGTCCATCAGGTCGCGCCCCTCGCGGTAGTCGCCGCCGACATAGGCCGCGGCCTGATGCTGCTCACTCGTCGCGTGCGGGCGGAAGGAGCCCAGCTTCTTCTCGACCTCGCGCACGAACTCGTCATGGGTGACGCCGCCGGCGGCCACCACCACCATGCGCTCGGCCCCGTACTGGCGCTCCATGAAGGCGCGAAGCTGCGCCGAGGTGAAGGATTCGACCGTCTCCGGCGTGCCGAGGATGGAGCGGCCGAGCGCCTGGTTGCTGAAGGCCGTCTCGGTGAAGCGGTCGAACACCACGTCGTCGGGCGTGTCGTGGGCGGCGCCGATCTCCTGCAGGATGACGTGCTGCTCGCGTTCGAGCTCGCGCGGGTCGAACAGCGAGTCGGTCAGGATGTCGGCGAGGATGTCGATGGCCAGCGGTACGTCGTCCTTGAGCACGCGGGCGTAGAAGGACGTGGTCTCGACGCTGGTGGCGGCGTTGATCTCGCCGCCGACGTCCTCGATCTCGGATGCGATCTTCCACGCGCTGCGGCCGCCCGTGCCCTTGAACGCCATGTGCTCGAGAAGATGGGCGAGCCCGTGCTCGTCCTCCCGCTCGTTGCGCGCGCCGGACTTCACCCACACGCCCAGGGCAACCGACTCGATATGTGGAAGGGTTTCCGTGGCGACCGTCAGGCCGTTCGACAGACGGCTTACCTCGACACCCATTTGCACTCAGCTCCCCGAACGCGCCTGTACCGGCTTCGATGCCGCGCCAGAGGCCACCCTCGTCAGCCGGCTGATATGATCTTCCACCATTTTCGGGTCGGAGGGAAGCACCGTGTAGCGCTCCTCGCGCTCCATCAGGTCGCCGAGCCACGCCGGCAGCGCCGGGCGCGTGCCGCACGCCGCCTCCACTGCGGCGGGAAACTTGGCCGGATGCGCGGTGGACAGCACCACCATCGGCGCCTTGCCGCGCCGGGTCTCGCGCGCCACCTTCACGGCCGTCGCGGTGTGCGGGTCAATCAGGTAGCCGGTGCCGGCGAGGACCGAACGGATCGTCGCCGCCGTCTCGTCGATGGTCGAGCGGCCGGCGTCGAAATCGCGGCGGATCGCCTCCAGCGTGCCCTCCGGCACCGCGAAGCGCCCGGCCTGCTTCAGCCCCTGCATGGCGCGCACGACCGTCTCGGCGTTGCGGCCCGACGCCTCGTAGATGAGGCGCTCGAAGTTGGACGACACCTGGATGTCCATCGACGGCGAGGTGGTCTCGACCACGCCGCGCGTCTCGTAGACGCCGCCCGAAAGCGTGCGGGCGAGGATGTCGTTGTCGTTGGTGGCGATCACCAGCCGCTCGACGGGCAGGCCCATGCGCCGCGCGGCATAGCCCGCGAAGATGTCGCCGAAATTGCCCGTCGGCACGGTGAAGGAGACCGGCCGGTCCGGCGCGCCGAGCGACAGCGCCGAGGAGAAGTAGTAGACGATCTGGGCCATGATGCGCGCCCAGTTGATGGAGTTGACGCCGGCGAGCGCGACGCCGTCGCGGAAGGCATGGCGGTTGAACATGCCCTTCACGATATCCTGGCAGTCGTCGAAATTGCCCTCGACGGCGATGGCGTGGACGTTGGCCGCGGTCGAGGTGGTCATCTGCCGCTGCTGCACCGGCGAGACGCGCCCGTGCGGGAACAGGATGAAGATGTCGGTGCGGTCGCGCCCGGCGAAGGCCTCG
>JACZJD010000081.1 GCA_014860725.1 Aquamicrobium sp. | reverse complement strand
GCCAATGGGTCCCGGCTCTGCGGGCGCTTCGCGCCCTTGGCCGGGATGACGCGGCGGAGGTGTCCTGCCCCAGGCGGTTGCACGCCGTGAACGGGGAGAAGGGGAAAGCGGCAAGGTCGCGGCAGTGTCTCCTCTCCCCGTCTGCGGCAGGGCTATCGCATATCGGAAATGACCTTTCCCGCCGTCATCCCGGCCAAGGGCGCGAAGCGCCCGCAGAGCCGGGACCCATTGAGCGGCACGGCCGGGTTCAAGGTTCGCGATGCGGTCCTGAAGTGCGCCGGCGCGAGGACCGGGCCGTGCTCGACGATGCTGCGGCCAATGGGTCCCGGCTCTGCGGTCGCTTCGCGCCCTTGGCCGGGATGACGGCGGTGGCGGCGTCCCGCCCTATGCGGTCGCCCCGCGGCGAACGGGAAGCGACAAGGTTGCGGCCGTCCTTCCTCCCCGTTCACGGAGAGAAAGTCCCGGCACGCAGGCGAGAGGCAGCGCTCGCTTGCCAAACCGCGCACATCCGTTACTCGCAAAATCGCATAGGCGCGCTGCGGAATCCGGCTATTGTGCCGGCCGTAGCGGGGTGCGTACGAGAGAGGGAGGATGCCCGGATGACCACGGAAGCCGAGATTCTGTTCGAGACGCGGGGGCGCGCGGGCATCGTCACGCTCAACCGGCCCAAGGCACTCAACGCGCTCAACGGCAAAATGGTCGGCCTCATGCATCCGCAGCTCGTCGCCTGGGCCGAGGACCCGGCGGTGGAGCTCGTCATCGTGCGCGCGGCGGGGGAGAAGGCGTTCTGCGCCGGCGGCGACATCCGCCAGCTTCACGACTGGGGCAAGGCCGGCGACCCGGCCGCGCGCGCCTTCTACCGCGACGAGTACCGCCTCAACACCTATATCAAGCGCTACCCCAAGCCCTATGTCGCGCTCGCCGACGGCATCGTCATGGGCGGCGGGGTCGGCCTCTCCGTGCACGGCAGCCACCGCGTCGCGGGCGAGCGGCTGATGTTCGCCATGCCGGAGACCGGCATCGGCTTCTTCCCGGATGTCGGCGGCACCTTCTTCCTGCCGCGCATGCCCGGCAAGGTCGGCACGTGGCTGGCGCTGACGGCGGCGCGGCTCGGGCAGGCCGACGCGCTGTGGTCGGGCTTCGCCACCCATGCGGTGGCGTCGGCGGATTTCGAGGCGATCACCGAGGCGCTGTGCGAGAAGGGCGACCCGGACGCAACGCTCGCCGCCTTCGCCCGTGCACAGGCGCAGCCCTCGGTGCCGGCGCTCGCGCCCGTCATCGACCGCTGCTTCGGCGGCGACACGGTGGAGGACATCCTGTCCCGCCTCGACGCGGAGACCGGCGAGCACGCGGACTGGGCGGCGAAGCAGGCGGCGATCATCCGCCAGAAGTCGCCCACCAGCCTGAAGATCGCGCTGCGGCAGATGCAGGCGGGCGCGAAGGCCGATTTCGAGGAATGCATGCGGATCGAGTACCGCATCGTCAGCCGCGTCATCCGCGGGGTCGATTTCTTCGAGGGCGTGCGCGCCGTCATCATCGACAAGGACAATGCGCCGAAGTGGCGGCCGGCGCGGCTGGAGGAGGTGTCGGACGCCGACATCGACGCCTATTTCGCGCCGCAGGAGGACGAGCTGGACCTCGCCGCGCTCGACCGCGGCTAGCGCAGCACGATCGGCCAATCGCCGCCCCCGTCAGCTCTTCGGGATCGAGGTCGTTTCCGGGGGCCGGAAAAGCACAACGTCCCCACCCGCGTCATCCCGGCCGAGCGGAGCGAGAGCCGGGACCCATTGAGAGGCACGGCCGGGTGGCGGGTTTGCGAGACGATCCTGACGTGCGCCAGCGCGAGGACCGGGCCGTGCTTGACGATTCACCGGCCAATGGGTCCCGGCTCTGCGGCCGCTTCGCGGCCTTGGCCGGGATGGCGGCGGGGGCGCCCGGGCGATCTGGACGCACCTTGCCCCGGCGCTCTCGCCTCTCCCGGCGCTTCGAATCCCGCCTCGCTCCGGGTTCTGCAGATCAGTCGCCGCAAATCCGCGCCGGGCTGATTGACCGCGGCTGCGGTTTGCAACATACTCGGTAGTATGTTTCCGGAGGGGAGGAGCCGGGTATGGCGTTCGCGCGGGTGAACGGCATCGTTCTGCATCATGACGTCCGCGGCAATGCGGACGCTCCCGCGCTCGTCTTCTCCAATTCGCTCGGCACGGATTTCCGCGTCTGGGACGAGGTCGCGGCGCGGCTTGCCGGCGACTTCCGCATCGTGCTCTACGACAAGCGCGGCCACGGCCTGTCGGAAGCGCCGCCAGCGCCCTATACCATCGACGACCATGTCGGCGACCTTGCCGCCCTCCTCGACCATCTCGGCATCGCCAGGGCCGCGGTGGTCGGCCTGTCGGTCGGGGGGCTGATCGCGCAGGGGCTGGCCGCCGCGCGGCCCGACCTCGTGGCGGCGCTGGTGCTGATCGGCACCGCGCCGAAGCTCGGCACGGCCGAGACGTGGAACGCCCGCATCGAGACCGTCGCGGCGAAGGGCATCGCGGCGCTCGCCGACGACATCCTGCCCCGCTGGTTCACGGCCGCCTTCCGCAGCCCCGACAACCCCGCCTTCGCCGGCTACCGGGCGATGCTGACGCGCAGCCCCGCCGAAGGCTATGCCGGCACCTGCGC
>JACZJD010000581.1 GCA_014860725.1 Aquamicrobium sp. | reverse complement strand
CTCCGCGATCGCGTGGCCGAAGCCCTCGCCCCCGGGCAGGCCCGGCGCGCCTTCTGGGAGCGCTTCGTCGACCGCTCGTTCGGGCCGGCGCCGTCGGACGCGGCCGAGGCGGACCTCGCGCACATGCTGCGTGACATTGGCGGCGGAACGCCATTCGGCCAGGTGACCTTCGTCGGCGCGGGACCGGGCGATGCCGAACTGCTCACGCTCAAGGCGGTGCGCGCGCTGCAGGCCGCCGATGTCATCCTCTTCGACGACCTCGTGTCGGACGAGGTGCTCGAACTGGCCCGGCGCGAGGCGAAGCGCATCCTGGTCGGCAAGCGCGCCGGCCGCCCGAGTTGCAGGCAGCACGAGATCAACGCCACGATGATCGCCCTTGCCAAGGCCGGCCGCAGGGTCGTGCGCCTGAAATCAGGCGATCCGATGATCTTCGGCCGCGCCGGCGAGGAGATCGCCGAACTGGAAGCCGCCGGCATCGCCTACGACGTAGTGCCCGGCGTCACCGCCGGACTGGCGCTCGCCGCCGCGCTCGGCGTGTCGCTGACGCATCGCGACAGCGCACGGTCGGTGCGCTTCGTCACCGGCCATTCCCGTCACGACGGCCTGCCGCAGGACGTGGACTGGGCCGCCATCGCCGATCCGTCCGCCACGACGATCTTCTACATGGGCGGGCGCACGGCGGCACTGTTCTCTGCTGCACTCATCGACCGGGGGATGCCGGCCGAAACCCCGGCCGTCGTCGCAGCCGACATCGGCCGGGCAAGCGAAACGATGTATCGCACCGATCTCGCCGGGTTGACCGACGCGGCGGAGCGGGCCGGCGACGGCAGGGCCATCCTGATCGGCATCGGCACCGTGTTCGCGCAAAGGCCGCGATGGGAGAACGATCAACCAGCCGACGACCGATGGCAGAGCCGCGTCGCCGGGTCGGCGCCTGGCCGTCCCAACCTGTCATGACAGGCGGGACGTCGGACCGGACATCCGGACTGCCGGCATTCGACGCGCGGAGCGGGGTCAGGCCGCCGCGAGACCGGCGTCCAGCGCCTCCGCGATGGTCTGCACCTGTGCTGACGTCAGGACGAGCGGCGGCGACAGGATGATGTTCGATCCGGAGACCCGCAGCATGACGCCCGCGTCGTAGGCCGTATCCGACACCCGCTTCATGACGCCCTTGTCGGCCGCCTTCTTGCTGTCGCGATCCGAGACCAGCTCCAGCGCCGCCATCAGCCCCTGGTAGCGGATGTCGCCGACGACCGCGTGCCTGCGCTTCAGCCCTTCCAGAACCTCCGCGAGTTCGAGGCCCCGCGCGGCGGCGTTGTCGTGAACCTTCAGTCGCCGGGTCTCGGCAAGGGCCGCAATGCCGGCGGCACAGCCGACCGGGTGGCCGGAATAGGTATAGCCGTGGCCGATCGAACCGAAGGCTGTCTTGTCCGCTTCGAACACCTCGGCAACGCGCTCGCCGATCATCGTCGCGCCGAGCGGGAAGTAGCCCGAGGTGATCGCCTT
This sequence comes from Aquamicrobium sp., assembly GCA_014860725.1. Next base: position 769 of record JACZJD010000581.1, on the reverse strand, counting down.
CGCGATGGTCATCATGTCCGGCTTCACGCCCGTCAGCCGCGACCCCGACCACGCGCCCGTCCGCCCGAAGCCGGTGACGACCTCGTCGGCGATCAGCAGGATCTCGTGGCGGTCGCAGATCTCGCGCACGCGCGGCATGAAGCTCTCATGCGGCACGATCACGCCGCCGGCGCCGAGCACCGGCTCCATGATGAAGGCCGCGATCGTGTCGCCGCCCTGGAAGGCGATCTCATCCTCGAGTGCCCGCGCGCACAGCGCGGCAAGTTTCGCGGGATCGGTCTCGTCGAACGGGTTGCGGTACGCATAGGGCGCCGGGATGTGGAAGACCCCCGGCATCAGCGGCTCGTAGTTGCGGCGGAAATTGGCGTTGCCGTTGACCGAGGCGCCGCCGAAATGGGTGCCGTGATAGCCCTTCTTGAGGGAGAGGAACTTGGTGCGGTCGCCCTGGCCGCGGATCTTCCAGTATTGACGCGCCAGCCGGAGCGCGGTCTCCACCGAATCCGATCCGCCGGAGGTGAAGAAGGCGCGCGCCATGCCCTCGGGCGCGAAGAACTGCGCCAACTCCCAGGCGAGTTCGATCGACGGGCCGGTCGAGGTGCCGCGGAAGCCGGAATAGTAGGGTAGCGCGTCGAGCTGGGCCGCGATCGCCTGCTTGATCGGGTCGCAGCTGTAGCCGAGATTGACGTTCCACAGGCCGCCGACCGCGTCGAGGACCGTGCGGCCTTCGAGATCGGTGACGCAGGCGCCTTCCCCCTTCATGATGACGCGC
>JACZJD010000580.1 GCA_014860725.1 Aquamicrobium sp. | reverse complement strand
GTTGTCGATCTGGTCGTACGCCTTGAAATCGCCGAAGAACTTCGTGATCGCTGCCGTCAAAGACGTCTTGCCATGGTCAACGTGACCAATCGTGCCGATGTTGACATGCGGCTTCGTACGCTCAAATTTACCCTTGGCCATTGTAACTTCCCTTTGGCGCGGTGAATGCGTTGCATGGATGGCGCGCGATTAGCGACTGGCGCCATAAAAGACAAGCGATTTTGTCGGTCGGGCGCCGCCGGTTCCCAGAATGCGGCCGTTCTCAGAATGCAGATTGGGGCAGCACGAAGGGCGTGTCGCCGGCCGGCAGCGCGCCCACCTTCAGGCGGCATTCGAAGACGCGGTGGATCAGATCGTCGGTGAACACCTCCGCCGGGGTGCCCGAGGCCGCCACCCTGCCCTTGCACATCACGCTCACCTTGTCGGCGAACATCGCGGTCAGGTTGAGGTCGTGGAGGATGGCCACGACGCCGCCGCCGCGGGCGGCGAAGTCGCGCGCGATCTTCATGATGACGAGCTGATGCTTGATGTCGAGGCTCGACACCGGCTCGTCGAGGAACAGCCAGCGCGGCTCGCCTTCGAGCACAGGCGCCCAGACCTGGCAGAGCACGCGCGCGAGCTGGACGCGCTGCTGCTCGCCGCCGGACAGCTCCTGATAGAAACGGCCGGCGAAGCCTTCGAGATCGACGCGCGCCAGCGCCCGCTCGGGCAGGCGCTCGTTCTCGCCCGCCAGCACGCCCGAGCGGCCGCCGACGATGCCGAGCCGCACGATCTCGCGCACGGTGAAGGGAAAGGACAGCGACGTCGCCTGCGGCAGCACGGCGCGCAGGCTCGCCGCCTGCCACGGCTTCAGGTCGCGCAGGTCGCGGCCGTTGAGGCGGATCGTGCCCGAGGCCTTGAGATCGCCCGACAGCGCCTTGAGGAAGGTCGTCTTGCCGGAGCCGTTGGGGCCGACGATCGCCGTCACCTCGCCCGGCCGCGCCTCGAACTCGACGTCGTGCAGGATGCGCTTGGCGCCGAACGATACCGAAACCTTGTCCGCCTCGATCATCGTCTTTCCTCTAGAGATCCAGAATCCCGCGCCGGCGCAGCAGGATCCACAGGAAGAAGGGCGCGCCGACGGCGGCGGTGACGATGCCGATCGGCAGTTCGGCGGGGGCGACGATGGTGCGGCTGACCGCGTCCGCCAGCAGCAGCAGCGAGGCGCCGAGCAGCGCCGAGGCCGGCAGCAGATAGCGGTGATCCGGCCCGATCAGGAGCCTGAGCAGATGCGGCACGACGATGCCGACGAAGCCGATGCCGCCCGAAACCGCGACGGATGCGCCGGTGGCGGCCGCGACCGAGACGATGGCGACGTTCTTGAAGCGCTGGACGGGAATGCCGAGATGGTGCGCGGTCGCCTCGCCCAGCGCCATGGCGTTGAGCGAGCGCGCCATGAAGGGCGCGGAGACGAGGGCGAGAACGATGATCGGCCCGGCGGCGGCAATCTTGGTCCAGGTTGCGCCGGCAAGCGAGCCCAGCCCCCAGAAGGTCAAGTCGCGAAGCTGGCGGTCGTCGGCGATGTAGACGAGCACGCCGGAGAACGCGCCGGCCATGGCGCCGAGCGCGATGCCGGCCAGAAGCATGGTGGCGATGGAGGTGCGGCCGTGGCGGGTCGCGACGCGATAGAGGATGAGCGTCGTGGCGAGGCCGCCGCCGAAGGCCGCGAGCGGCAGGGCATAGATGCCGAACAGCGCCAGGACCGGGCCGAGGACGGTCGATCCGAGCACGATGATGGTGATCGCGCCCAGCCCCGCGCCGGCGGAGACGCCGACGAGGCCGGGATCGGCGAGCGGGTTGCGGAACAGGCCCTGCATGACCGCGCCGGAAACCGCGAGTGCGGCGCCGATCAGGATGCCGAGCACGACGCGCGGCAGCCGGATGTCATAGACGATGATGCGGTCGCGCGCCGAAAGCGCCGAGTCGTCGGGCGCGAACCAGCCGGTTACGACGTCCCAGGCGGAGGCGTCGGAGGCGCCGGTGGTCAGGCTGAACAGGGCGACGACGACGAGCGCCACCGAAAGAACGCCGATCGACGCACGGGCGCGCACCGAGCGGTCCCCTTCGGGAACCGGCCCGGCAAGTCGTTGCGCGCCCATGATTCTCAGAAGTGCTTCCATCGGTTCGTTCAGTGCGCGCCGATGGTATCGCCATAAAGCGCCGTTGCAAGCTCGCGGGCGGCTGCCGCCGTGCGTGGGCCGAAGCCGAGCAGGAACGCCCCGTCCATGCGCACGACCTTGCGTTCGGCCGCGGCGGCGACCACGACACGCAGATCGACCAGCTTCTCGAACACCCGGCCATCGCCGCCACGCCCGCCGCGGCCGAACGCAAGGTCGTGCGCATGGACGGGGCGTTCCTGCTCGGCTTCGGCCCACGCACGGCGGCAGCCGCCCGCGAGCTTGCAAC
>JACZJD010000579.1 GCA_014860725.1 Aquamicrobium sp. | reverse complement strand
GCGGACCGGCGCGACCGGGTCGAGGACCCGCGCGAGGAGGGCTTTGCCCCCGGCGAGGTCGCGCGTTCCGGCGCGGTGCTGCGCGCGGAGCGGCTGGCCGTCGAGGCATGGCGGCAGCAGGGCTACGCCAAGGCCGAGATCGCCGAGCGCCGCGTCGTGGCCGCGCACGATGCCGACGTCATCGACGCCCGCATCGCGGTCGAGCCCGGCAGGAAGGCCTATTACGGCCCCGTCACCGTCGAGGGCGCCGAGCGCCTCGACGCCGAATGGGTCGCGTGGATGACGGGCCTGCGTCCGGGGCAGGAATACGACCCCGACGACATCAAGCGCGCCTCGACCCGCATGGCGCGGCTCGACGTGTTCCGCGCCGCCCGCTTCCAGGAAGCCGAGTTCATCAACGACGACGGCCTGCTGCCGATCACCTACATCGTGCAGGAGCGCCTGCCGCGCCGCTTCGGCATCGGCGGCACCTGGTCGAGCATCGACGGCGGCGGCGTCGAGGCCTTCTGGCTGCACCGCAACCTGTTCGGCCGCGCCGAGCGGCTCAAGATCGAGGGCAAGGTCGCCGGCCTCGGCCAGACCTTCAAGCCCGACGAGTTCACCTACCGGGTGGGCGCGAGCTTCGTGAAGCCCGGCGTCTACACGCCCGACACCTCGTTCTCCGCCTCGCTGTTCGGGGACCGCGAGGTGCTGGAAGCCTACACCCGCACGGCCGTGACGCTTACCGCCGGCGTCAGCCACGAATTCACCGAGGAGCTTTCGGGCCGGCTGTTCCTCAACGCCGGCCGCGCCCGCTTCGAGGACGACGAGTTCGGCCGCCGCGACTTCACCACCATCGGCCTTTCCGGCGCCCTCACCTATGACAGCCGCGACAACGCCGCCGACGCCACGCGCGGCGTCTTCCTCGAAGCCACGGTCGAGCCGTTCTACGAGTTCGAGTACGGCAATCCGGCGATCCGCGGCATTGCCGAGGCCCGCGCCTATTACGGCTTCGGCGAGGATTCCCGCTTCGTGCTCGCCGGCCGGGTGAAGCTCGGCATGCTCGCCGGCCCGTCGATCGCCGAGCTGCCGCCCGATCTCCTGTTCTTCGCCGGCGGCGGCGGTTCGGTGCGCGGCTACGCCTATCGCAACATCGGCGTCGAGACGCCGTCCGGCAACGTCGTCGGCGGGCGCTCGCTCACCGAGGCTTCGGTGGAGGCGCGCATGCGCGTCACCGATTCGATCGGCGTCGTCGCCTTCGCCGATGCCGGCTATGTCGGAGCGGAATCCTATCCCACCTTCGACGACCGGTTGCGGGTCGGCCTCGGCGGCGGCCTGCGCTACATTACCGGGCTGGGGCCGATCCGGCTCGACGTGGCCGTGCCGCTCGACCGCCGCCCCGGCGACCCGAGCGTCGCCTTCTATGTCGGACTGGGGCAGGCTTTCTGATGCGCGCACTTCTCGCCCTTCTCCTCGTCCTCTTCGCCCTGCCGGCCATGGCCCAGCAGGAGACGCCGGAAGAGGAGCGCTCCATGTTCCTCGGCTTCGTCGAGGACCGGCTTTCGGGGCCGAACCGGCAGATCCGCATCCAGGGCATCGAGGGCGTGCTGTCCTCCAACGCCCGCATCGGCTCGATCACCGTCGCCGACAACGAGGGCGTGTGGCTGCGCATCACCGACGCCACCATCGTGTGGAGCCGTTCGGCGCTGATCTTCAGCCAGCGCCTGCAGATCGACCGGCTGGCCGCCGCCCGCATCGAGGTCCTGCGCCGTCCCCTGCCCGACGAGAGCCTGCCGACGCCGGAGGCGACGCCCTTCCGCCTCCCCGAGCTTCCGATCGCCATCAATCTCGACGCGCTCGAAGTGCCCTCCGTCAGCTTCGGGCAGGACGTGTTCGGGCTCGAATCCGAGCTTTCCGTCGCCGGCCGCATCCGGCTCGAGGACGGCTCGCTCGACACCGCGCTCGACATCACCCGGCTCGACGGTCCGGGCGGCCGCTTCGCGCTGACCGCGGCCTACGCCAACCAGACCGAACAGCTCGATCTCGACCTCCAGCTTTCCGAGCCGGAGAACGGCGTCATCGCCAACCTGCTCGGCATCGAGGGCCGGCCGCCGGTCGATCTCGCCGTGCAGGGCAGCGGCCCGCTGTCCGGCCTCGACATCGAGCTCGCGCTCGATGCGGCCGGCGAGCGCGTGCTCACCGGCACCACGGCGCTGCGCCGGCAGGCCGAAGGCCTCGCCTACGACGCGCGCTTCGCCGGCCCCATCGCCCGGCTGGTGCCGGTGCAGTTCCGCGACTTCTTCGGCGAGGACACGGCGCTGACCGCGAACGGCCTCGTGCGCGACGCCGGCGGCGTGGTCCTCGATGCCGAGCAGGTTGGCGATGACGCCGTTCTCCGGCTCGGAAAGCTGGAGGTCGAGATCGAGCTGTTCGGTCTGGTTGGCGTAGGCCGCGGTCA
>JACZJD010000578.1 GCA_014860725.1 Aquamicrobium sp. | reverse complement strand
GGCGCGGCCCTATCTCGAACGCGCGGCCGCGGCCGGCCCGGCGGTGCTGCGCGAGGTGGCCGATCTTTCGGTCCTGCGCCGGCACTGGACGCTGCTGCGCCGCGCCGTGCGCGGCTGGGGATGAACGCCGCTTTGACGCGGTCGCCGCCTCTGCGCTAGCATTCGGCTGGTTGGGGAGGAACGGCCTGGCATGAGCCTGACGCTGCTTGTCGCGATGGTGGTGGTCGGGGTCTCCGGGGTGGTGCTCATCGTGCACCTGACCGGGGGCAGCAGGCCGGCGAGGCTCGCCGATGAAACGGCCGCGCGGGCACGTTTCGCGCTCGATTTTCCCGACCTCGACGTGCGGGCCGTGCATCTGACCGCGGAGGGCGACGCCGCGTTCCTCGCCCTCGGCGACGGCCGCGCCGGCATCGTGCAGGCGGTCGGGAGCAAGTTCCTGACGCGGGTGATCGCCGCGCGCGACCTTGCCGGCGCGCCGCGGACGACAAACGCCACGGTCATGCTGCGCGTCATGGACTTTACATGGCCGGGCGGCGTCTTCACCTTTGCCGGAGCGGAGGAGGCGCGCAGGGTGGAGGGGCTGCTGCTTTCGCTTGCCCGGCAGGCTTGATGGAGGAAGGCCGATGGACAGCTATGTGTTCCCCGACGTGACGCAGTTCGCGATCCCGTTCTTCGTCGTCGCGATCCTGATCGAGCTGTGGCTGGTGCGCACGGGCCGGGCAAAGGGCGAGTTCGAGACCCGCGACACGCTGACCAGCCTCCTGATGGGCGTCGGCAACGTCGCCGCCGGCCTCCTGCTCGGCGTCGTCTCCTATACGGCGCTGCTGTGGGTGTGGCAGTTCCGGTTGTTCGACCTCGGCCTGTCGCTGTGGGTGTTCCTCGCCGCCTTCCTGCTCGATGACCTGCGCTACTACTGGTATCACCGCATCGCGCACCGGGTGCGCTGGGTGTGGGCCGAGCACGTCAACCACCATTCGAGCCAGCATTACAATCTGTCGACGGCGCTCAGGCAGTCGTGGACCGGGCTCTTCACCGGCATGTTCGTGCTGCAGGCGCCGCTGGTGCTGCTCGGCTTCCATCCTGCGGTCATCGTCTTCGTCTTCGGCTTCAACCTGATCTACCAGTTCTGGATTCACACCGAGACCATCGGCAAGCTGTGGCGGCCGATCGAGTTCGTGTTCAACACGCCGTCGCACCACCGGGTGCATCACGCCACCAACCCGCGCTATCTCGACGCCAACTATGCCGGCACGCTGATCATCTGGGACCGCATGTTCGGCACCTTCGTCGAGGAGCTGGAGGAGGACCGGCCGCGCTACGGCATCGTGCACAACATCGGCACGTTCAACCCGGTGAAGGTCGCCTTCCACGAATGGATCGCCATGTTCCGCGATGCCTTCGCGCCGGGCCTGACGCTGCGCCAGCGCTTCGGCTATCTGTTCCGGCCGCCGGGCTGGAGCCATGACGGCTCGCGCGACACCTCGGAAAGCCTGAAGGCGGCCTATGTGCGGCGCAACCCGGCGGAGGCCGGAAAGCCCGGCCTGCCGGACGCCTCCGAAGCGGGGATCGCGCCGGGCGAGTAGTCAGCCGAGCTTCTGGTCCGAAAGCAGGTCGGCGAACGCGGCCTGCTGCTTCGCCATCTTCGCCTGCACCGCCGCCATCAGCTCGCCGGGGCGCAGCATGCCGGCATTCCAGGTCGCGATGTAGTCGAGGCCGTCGGCGACGGAATGGTCGCGGGCATAGGCGAGGTTGCGCTTGATGCCGGCAATGGCGAGCGGCGACTTCGCCGCGATGGCGTGGGCGAGCTCGTGCGCGGCCGCCAGCACCGCATCCTTGTCGGCATGGACGGCGGAGACGAGGCCGATGGCCTTCGCCTCCTCGGCCGGGAAGCGGCGGCCGGTATAGGCGAGCTCGGCCGCGACGGCCGGCGCGATCAGCTTGGGCAGGCGCTGGAGCGTGCCGACGTCGGCGGCCATGCCGATATGGATCTCCTCGACCGAGAAATAGGCGTCGGCGCTGGCGATCCTCAAGTCGCAGGCGGTGACCATGTCGATGCCGGCGCCGACGCAGGCGCCGTGGATGGCGGCGACGACCGGGAAGCGGGCGCGCTCCAGCGCGTTGAAGCTGTTCTGGAGCGCCAGGATCAGGTCGCGCATGGCATAGGCGGCGCGGCCCGGCTCCT
>JACZJD010000577.1 GCA_014860725.1 Aquamicrobium sp. | reverse complement strand
TCCAGCGCCCGCTCCAGCGCCTGCCGGTCGAGCTCCGCCTGCGCCCTGGTGGCGGCGAGGTCGGCCTGCTGCACCACGTCGTCGAGCCGAAGCAGCATGTCGCCCTCGGCGACGCGCTGGTTGGCGGTGATGTTGAGCTCCTTGACGATGCCGGTCGTCTCCACCGTCAGGTCGACGCCGCGGCTGGCGCTGACCGTGCCGATGGCGTCGATGGCGGGCGTCCAGCTCGCCGCCTCCGCCGTCACGGTCGAGACGGTGACGGTCTGCGCCGGCATGTTGGCGAAGAAGTCCTCGATGGCCTTGTCCCGGAACAGGTTGAAGCCGACAAGGCCGCCGACGACGAGGGCAAGAAGCACGATGGCGATGAGGAAACGTTTGATCATGGTCAGGAGCGCTCGCTGATTTCATCCTGAAGGACGGATGCCTCCCGCCGGCTTCCATAGCATGTGACATGGGGCATGTGACATTCTGCCGGGCTTGCAGGGCGGGCCGGGTTTAGTGTACCGTCCAGACGGTAAAGTCAAGAGAATGATATGGTGATGGCGGCGGAAAAGTCGGGCACAAGGCAGAAAATCCTCGCAGCGGCGGCCGAAATCGCCCGGGAATCGGGGCCCGGAAACCTTTCGCTCGACGCCGTGGCGGCCAAGGCAGGCGTTTCAAAAGGCGGCCTACTCTACCATTTTCCGTCCAAGACCGCACTGTTCCGCGCGGTGGTCGAATCCTTCGTCCTGTCGTTCGAGGACGAGCTTTCCCTGCGCCAGCAGGAGAAGGGCGACCGGCCCGGCGCGCTGATGGAGGCATTCGTCGACCTGTTCGTCGAGGACCACGATTGCAGCCGTCCGCCGCCGTCCGGGCTTCTGGCGGCGCTGTCGCTCGACCCCGACTTCCTGGCGCCGGTGCGCCGCCACAACCGCGCGTTGCTCGACCGGATGAAGCAGGCTACCAACGACCCGGCCCTGGCGATCGTCGTGTTCCTCGTCGTGCACGGCGTGCGCAGCCTGAGCCTGCTCAACCTCGACATCATCACCGACGAGGAGTTCGCGGCCGTGGCGGAGAAGCTGAAGAGCATCGTCGGTACGCCTGCCTGATCGAAAGGGGCCTGATCGAAGGGCCTGATCGAGCCCGCCCGGTCGAGATTGCCGCTTGCCGAGGCCGGCGCGATGGCGCAATCAGGGGTCCGTATGACCAGCAATGCGGGAATCGGACCCATGACCAGCAACGCCCCCGACACTGCCTCCCACGCTGCCCCCCACACTGCCCCAGGCACCGGCGCAACCATCGACCCGGCGAAGCTCGACCGGCTGGCCGAGGTCGCCGTCAGGGTCGGGCTCAACCTGCAGCCGGGGCAGGACCTGCTCCTGACCGCGCCGGCCGCGGCGCTGCCGCTCGTGCGGCTGATCGCGAAACATGCCTATCAGGCGGGCGCCGGGCTGGTGACGCCGTTCCTGTCCGACGAGGAGGTGGCGCTCGCCCGCTACCGCCACGGCCACGATGCGGGCTTCGACCGCGCTGCGGGCTGGCTCTACGAGGGCATGGCCAAGGCGTTCTCGCAGAACACGGCGCGGCTCGCCGTCGTCGGCGACAACCCGATGCTGCTGTCGGGCGAGGACCCGGAAAAGGTCGCCCGCGCCAACAAGGCCAATTCGCTCGCCTACAAGCCGGCGCTGGAGAAGATCGCCGGCTTCGACATCAACTGGAACATCGTCGCCTTCCCCGGCGCGTCGTGGGCGCGGCAGGTCTTTCCCGGCGACGACGAGGCGGTGGCGGTCGGCAAGCTGGCGGACGCGATCTTCTCCGCCTCGCGCGTCGGCGGCGACGATCCGATCGCGGCCTGGGCCGACCACAACAGGGCGCTCGCCGTGCGCCGCGACTGGCTGAACGGCGAGCGGTTTTCCGCGCTGCGCTTCACCGGGCCGGGCACGGACCTGACCGTGGGTCTCGCCGACGGCCACGAATGGCAGGGCGGGGCCTCGACGGCGAAGAACGGCGTCGTTTGCAACGCCAACATCCCGACCGAGGAGGTGTTCACCACGCCGCATGCGCTGCGCGTCGAGGGCCATGTCGCCAGCACCAAGCCGCTCTCCTATCAGGGCACGCTGATCGACGACATCCGCGTGCGCTTCGAGGCGGGGCGCATCGTCGAGGCCAAGGCCGCGCGCGGCGAGGCGGTGCTGGCCAAGGTGCTCGACACCGACGAGGGCGCGCGGCGGCTGGGCGAGGTGGCGCTGGTGCCGCATTCGTCGCCGATCTCGAAGAGCGGCATCCTCTACTACAACACGCTGTTCGACGAGAACGCCTCGTGCCACATCGCGCTCGGCCAATGCTACGCCAAGTGCTTCCTCGGCGGCGACAGGCTCACGCCGGACCAGATCGCGGCGCAGGGCGGCAATGCCAGCCTGATCCATATCGACTGGATGATCGGCTCCGACAGGGTCGACATCGACGGCATCGGCCCCGACGGCAGCACTGTTCCGGTGTTCCGCAACGGCGAGTGGGTCTGAGCCGGGCGCTCCGCATGAATGTGGAAAAGGGGGCTTTCGCCCCCTTTTTCATGCCCGCTTTCAGGCCCTGCCGTAGCCGCCGGCGGTCGGCGTGATCACCGTCACCGCCTCGCCGGCCTCGAGCGTGGTCTGGTCGCAGCCCTTCAGCACCTCGATGCGGCCGTCGAGGCGGCGCACCTCGGTGCGGCCGCACTCGCCGTCGCCGCCGCCGGCGATGCCGCGCGGCACCACCGAGCGGTGGGAGGACAGGATCGCGCAATCCATCTTCTTCAGGAAGCGCAGGGTGCGCGTGGTACCGTCACCGGCCGAATAGGCGCCCTTGCCGCCGGAGCCGGGCCTGAGAGCGAAGTTCTCGACCACGACCGGGAACCGCATCTCGAGGATCTCCGGGTCGGTCAGGCGCGAGTTGGTCATGTGGACGTGGACGCCCGACGTGCCGGCGAAGCCCGTGCCGTCGTTCATGCGGCCGGCCGGCGAGCCGGAGCAGATCGTCTCGTAATACTGGTACTCGTCATTGCCGAAGGTCAGGTTGTTCATCGTACCTTGCGAGTTTGCGATGGCGCCGAGCGCGCCGAAGATGGCGTTGGTGACGTGCTGCGAGGTCTCGACATTGCCGGCGACGACGGCGCGCGGATAGGCGGGCTTGAGCATCGAGCCGTCGGGGATGACGATGCGGATCGGCCTGAGGCACCCCGCGTTCATCGGGATCGGCGCCTCGACCATGACGCGGAAGCAGTAGAGCACGGCCGCGCGCGCCACCGGCTCCGGCGCGTTGAAGTTGTTGCCGATGGCGTCCGAGGTGCCGGTGAAGTCGACCGTCGCGGTGCGGGCCTCGCGGTCGACCGTGATCTTCACCCGGATGACCTGGCCGGTGTCGGTAGGATACTCGTACTCGCAATCGTCCAGCCGGCCGACGAGACGCGCGACCTCTTCCGCCGCGTTGTCCTGCACATGGCCCATATAGGCGTGGACCACGTCGAGGCCGAACTCCTCGACCATGCGGCGCAGCTCGGCCGCGCCGCGCTCGTTGGCGGCGATCTGCGCCTTCAGGTCGGCGATGTTCTGCGCCGGGTTGCGCGCCGGCCAGGGATGGTTGGTCAGGAGCTCGTGCAGCGCCTGCTCGCGGAACGTGCCGCGCTCGACGAGGCGGAAATTGTCGATCAGCACGCCCTCCTCGTCCACGGTGGTGGCGAGCGGTGTCATCGAGCCCGGCGCGGTGCCGCCGATGTCGGCATGGTGGCCCCGGCTCGCGACCCAGAACAGGATCTCCTTCCCGGCATCGTCGAAGACCGGGCTGACCACGGTGATGTCCGGCAGGTGGGTGCCGCCATTGTAGGGCGCATTGAGCGCGAAGACGTCGCCCGGGGAGATGTCGCCCGCGTTGAGGCGGATGATGGTCTCGACCGAGCGGTCCATGGAGCCGAGATGCACCGGCATGTGCGGGGCGTTGGCGACCAGCGCGCCGGTCCTGTCGAAGACAGCGCAGGAGAAGTCGAGCCGTTCCTTGATGTTGACCGAATGCGCCGTGTTCTGGAGCGCCACGCCCATCTGCTCGGCGATGTTCATGAACAGATTGTTGAACACCTCGAGCAGGATCGGGTCGGCCTGCTGCGTGCCGACGGCATGGGCGCGCGCCATCTTCTCGTGGCGCGACAGCACG
>JACZJD010000576.1 GCA_014860725.1 Aquamicrobium sp. | reverse complement strand
CGGCGGCTGGGCGGGCTCGGGGCCGTTCGGCGGCTTCGGGCCGGAGCCCGACGAAAAGCCGGTCATCGCGCTGCTCCCTCGATCGTTCAGGTTTCCACTCATGACGCCCTCATGGCGCCCTCGAGGAGAGGCGGCGGACGTCAGCCGTCTTCATACTGTCCGAACCGGCCGTGCCGGAGATTGTTCCAGATTGTTCCCGGCGCGGAACATAAGCGGCGCGGCCCCGTTGTCCGCTCTCAGCGAAACGCGTCGAACCGTGGGGTACGTCATGTCGGATCTGACCAATGCGGAAATCGAAGGCCGCCTGAATGCGCTGCGCGATGTCGTGGTGACGGTGCTGCGCGAGGCGCCGGGCGAGGCCGCCGCCAACATCCGGGCCGCGCTCGACCGCATGGCCGCCATCGAGAACCATCAGGAGGACCCCGGCACCCTGCCGTCGCGGGCCTTCGCGGCGGAGAGCGCCCGGCTGCGCGAGGTCAACGTCATTCGCGACGCGCTCTCCTCGCAGGCCGGCGCCACGAAGGGCCCCGCGGCCGACCGCGAGCTCGATCCCGAGACCCTCGAGGAGCAGCTCGAGGAAGGGCTGGAGGACAGCTTTCCCGCAAGCGATCCGGTGTCCGTCACCTCCACCGCGATCAGCGGCCGCGCGAGGCCGCTGCCGCAGCGCTGAGCCGCGGCGCGGAGAGGCCGGATGAGCCACCACGGCGGCCGGGAGGAACACGGCGGGGGCGACGGACGGCCCTATCTCATGTTCGCCGTGAACATGGTGCTGAGCCTCGCCGTCATGTACCTCGTCATGTTCGCCATGATCGACGGCTGGGGCGATTTCCGCAACAACCTCAACACCTTCTACATGGCGCTGGCGATGGTGGCGCCGATGGGCATCGTCATGCTCGCGACGATGGGCGGCATGTACCGCCGCCGGCGCCTGAACCTCGCCCTTCATGCCGGCTTCGCCTTGCTGTTCGTCGTGGCCTTCGCGGCGATCCGGGCGCAGGGGCTGGTCGGCGACCGCCAGTTCATCGCCTCGATGATCCCGCACCATTCCGGCGCCATCCTGATGTGCCGCGAGGCCGACCTCGCCGACCGGGAGCTGGTCGATCTGTGCGGCGACATCATCGCGGCGCAGCGCGGCGAGATCGAGCGGATGGAGGCGATCCGCGCGCGGCTGCGCTAGATGCCGCGCGGCAGCCGCGGCTTCCCGAACCGTTCCCTGGCCTGCCGGAACATCTCGCCCGACTGGCGGTTAGCTCCTGAGCAAAGGAGACGGACACATGGCCAGGACAACGAACGGTGCCCCCGGCACCACCGACCAGAAGCCGCGATGGGAAGGCCCGCCGGAAAACCGGCCGCGCGGCTACCTGCCCGCGAAGGACGATCCGGCCAAGGATCGCGACGCCGCCGGGGAAAACCTGAAGGACCCCGAGAAGCGGCATCTGGGCGACGCCTTCAAGCAGCGCGGCGACCGCTAGCTGCAAGCCGCCACCTCCACCCCACCGGCGAAAGGGCGGGCCGCATCCCCGTGCGGCGCGCCTTGCCGTCCCCAAAGGAAGGATCAGCAATGGACAGGACACTCGACAGGACGAGCGAGAAGATGCTGCGCACCGGCAACACCATGCCCGTCATGGGTTTGGGCACCTGGAAGCTGGAGAACACCGCGGATGCGATCCGGACGGCGCTGGAGGTCGGCTACCGCCTCATCGACACGTCCGGCGACTACGGCACCCAGGAAGGGATCGGCGAAGGCATCCGCCGCAGCGGCGTCGCGCGCTCCGCCTTCTATCTCGTGACCAAGGTGGAGGAGACGGACGACGCCTACGAGGCCGTCGGCCGCAATCTCGACGAGCTGGGCCTCGACCATGCCGACCTCGTCCTCGTCCACCGGCCGCCGGACGACGGCGTCGGCGAAATCCTGTGGCAGGGGCTGATCCGGGCGCGCGAGAACGGGCTCACCGTCGATATCGGCGTCAGCAACTATCCGGCCGCGTCGATCGAGGCGCTGGTGGAGGCGACCGGCGAGACCCCCGTGGTCAACCAGATCGAGTGGAGCCCGTTCGGGCACAGCCCGCAGATGCTGCGCTACGCCGACGAGAACGCCATCGTGGTTCAGGCCTACAGCCCGCTCACCCGCATGACGCGGCTCGACGACCCCACCCTGACGATGCTCGCCGAGCGCTACGACAAGACCCCGGCGCAGATCCTCCTGCGCTGGAACCTCCAGCACGGCGTCGTGCCGCTGCCCAAGGCGGGCAAGCGGGAGCATCTGGAAGAAAACCTCGACGTGTTCGACATCCGCCTCGCCAAGGCGGACATGCAGCGGCTCGACGGGCTGAACGAGCGCTATTCCGCGCTCGGCAAGCTGCCCTACGAGTGACGGCGCGACCGCCGGTTGGTCCTACTGCGCATCGGCCGGCGGCGGCGCCTCGCCCACCGGCTGCTCCGGTGCGATCGCCTCGCCGTACATCTCCACGCCCCACCACACCAGCATCGCGAGCAGCAGGCCCACGACGAGAACGATGAGGACGGGCAATCCGCGCCGCCCCTGTCGCGCCTTGTTTTCCGGCACCTTGAGCATTCCTTCACCTCCAGTCCTTCGATTTGCTGCGCTCGAACCCGTGGACGGGCGCGCTATCCGTATTTCGGCCTCTGCATGGAGCTGACGGGGTGGCTCTCGTCGTGCTCGACCGTCGAGACCGCCGACGCCTCCCCCAGCTCCTCCAGAAGCCGCAGCCGTGCCCGGTTCAGCCGGCTCTTGATCGTCCCCATCGCGCAGCCGCAGATCCCCGCCGCCTCGTCATACGACACTCCCAGAACCCCGATCAGCACCAGGACCTCACGCTGCTGTTCCGGCAGACGCTGGATCGCCCGCGCGATCTCGCGGCCCCGCGCCGACCACTCCTGCGTCGCATCCGAAGCCGGACGCAGCGACACGCACTCCGCAGCCCCCGGCGCCTCGCGCGTCTCCACCTTGATCCGCGTGTAGAAGGCGTTGCGCATGATCGTGAACAGCCACGACTTCATGCTGGTGCCGGGGCGGAACTGGTGCAGGCTCGCA
>JACZJD010000575.1 GCA_014860725.1 Aquamicrobium sp. | reverse complement strand
ACGCCGGAGAGCGCCATCCCGCTGCCGTTTCCGCGCCCGCGCGACTGACGGCGGCGCGGCGTGCTTGACTTTGCCGGAGCCGCGATCCTAAACCGGGCTGTCCTAAACCGATTTAGCACTTCAAGGACACGCTGCGGGGCTAAATTGCAGGATGAATCGCAAGGATGCCACTCCGGGATGAGCCTCGGCCGGCCGCATGCCGGCACGCCGTCCCGCCCGAACCCGGATTGCGACGGATCATGCTGAGATTCCCGGTGCTGATCGGCGACATTGGCGGCACCAACGCCCGCTTCGCGATCCTGCTCGACGCCTATGCCGAGCCGAAGGAGTTCCCGAGCGTGCGCACCGCCGACTTCGCCTCGCTCGACGAGGCGATCGAGGCGGCGGTGCTCGACCGCACCTCGGTGCGGCCGCTCTCGGCGCTGCTCGCGGTCGCGGGCCCCGTGGACGGCGACGAGATCGCGCTGACCAATCACGGCTGGGTGGTGCGCCCGAGGCGGATGTTCGAGACGCTGGGGCTGGAGGAGGTCGTCGTCCTCAACGACTTCGAGGCGCAGGCGCTCGGCGTCGTCGCGCTCGGCCCCGAGCACATGGAGAAGATCGGCGGCGGCGCGCCGGAGGAGGAGGCGAGCCGCGTCGTGCTCGGTCCCGGCACCGGGCTGGGCGTCGCTGGCCTTGTCCATGCCCGCCACATCTGGATTCCCGTGCCGGGCGAGGGCGGCCATGTCGACATCGGCCCGCGCTCGCCGCGCGACTTCGCCGTCTTCCCGCATATCGAGACCATCGAGGGCCGCATCTCGGGCGAGCAGATGCTGTGCGGGCGCGGGCTGGTCAACATCTACCGCGCGGTGGCCGCGGCCGACAGCGCCGCGCCGCGCTTCTCCACCCCGGCCGAGATCACGGGCGCCGCACTTGCCGGCGAGGACGGCGTCGCCGGCGAGGCGCTCGGCATGTTCGTCACCTGCCTCGGGCGGCTTGCCGGCGACATGGCGCTGGTGTTCATGAGCCGCGGCGGGGTGTTCCTGACCGGCGGGATCGTGCAGAAGATCGTGCCGGCGCTCAAGGACGGACGCTTTCGTGCCGCATTCGAGGACAAGGCTCCCCACAGCGAGCTGATGCGGGCGATGCCGGTCTACGTCGTCACCCATCCGCTCGCCGCACTGGCCGGTCTTGCCGCCTATGCGCGGATGCCGGCCCGCTTCGGCGTCGAGACGGAAGGCCGGCGCTGGATCAAGGTCTGAGCGGACGCGGTCGATTTCGCGATTGCGCCGCGCGCCGCGACAGGGCATAGCCGGTTGCGAACCAGCGGATGCGTGGAAGACGGTAGCTTGACGGTGGACCAGGACAGGCGGCGCAAGGCCGCGCAGGGCGCGATCCTGCCCGTGCTCAAGCGCGTGATCCAGGAGAACGCGCGCGACTATGTCGGCATCTACGCGCTGGCGATCCTGTGCCTTCTGGCGGTCGCCGGTGCGACGGCGTTCATTCCCTGGGTGATGCCGCCGCTGATCGACGAGGTGTTCTACAAGAGCCGCTTCGATCTGGTGCCGTGGATCTGCCTCGCCGTGGTGGGGGTGTTCCTCGTCCGCGGCATCGCCTCCTACGGGCAGGCGGTGCTGCTCGGCCGCATCGGCAACAACCTCGTCGCCCGCTACCAGAAGCGCATCTTCGAGCATCTGATGCGGCTCGGCCTCGACTTCTACGGCAGCGAGCGCTCCGGCCGACTCGCCGCCCAGATCAACGAGAACGTGCTCGGCATCCGCGACATGCTGTCGATGACGCTGAAGTCGCTGGCCGGCGACGCGGTGATGCTCGTCGGCCTGATCGTCGCCATGGTCGTGCTCGACCCGGTGCTGTCGCTGAGCGCGATCGTGATCGGCCCGCCGCTGATCTACGCCGTCAACGCCATCATGCGCCGCCTGCGCCGCGTCGCGCGGCAGGCCGTGGAGGTCAACGCCCGCCTCGTCGGCGCCATGCAGGAGGCCACCCAGGGCATCGCCGTGGTCAAGGCCTTCACCATGGAGGACGAGCTGTCGCGCAAGATGGCGGGGCTCGTCTCCGAGGCGGAAGGCCGCGCCAACAAGATCATCAAGGTCTCGGAGCGCGTGACGCCGATCTCCGAGCTGCTCGCCGGCCTCGCCGTCGCCGGCGTCATCGGCTATGCGGCCTGGCGCGCCTCCGCCGCCGGCACGCCGCCCGGCTCGGTCTTCGGCTTCATCACCGCGCTGCTCCTCGCCTACGATCCGGCGCGCCGGCTGGCGCGCGTCCAGGTCGGCCTGGAAAGGTCCTTGGTCAACGCCCGCATGATCTACGAGCTCCTCGACAGCGAGCCCGGCGAGCGCGACCGGCCGGGCGCCGCGGCGCTGGCGGCG
>JACZJD010000574.1 GCA_014860725.1 Aquamicrobium sp. | reverse complement strand
CGCGGAAGCCCGGCGCAAGCTCGCCGGCATCGACTTCGACCTGATCGTGCTCGACGTGATGATGCCCGGCGAGAGCGGCGTCCAGCTCACGCGGTCGCTGCGCGAGGAGAAGAACGTGCCGATCCTGATGCTGACGGCGCTGTCGGAGACCGACAGCCGCGTCGCCGGGCTCGAGGCCGGCGCCGACGACTACCTGCCCAAGCCGTTCGATCCGCGCGAGCTCCTGCTGCGGCTGAACAACATCCTGCGCCGCGGCGGGCCGCAGCCGACGCCGAAGGTCGAGCAGATCGTCTTCGGCCCCTACACCTTCCAGATCGCCCGCCGCGAGCTGAAGAAGAGCGGCGAGGTGATGAAGCTGACCGACCGCGAGCAGGAAATCCTCGCCATCTTCGCCGAGCGGGCGGGCGAGACGATCCCGCGCCACGAGCTGATCGGCACTGATTCCGAGGTCGGCGAGCGCACCATCGACGTCCAGATCAACCGGCTGCGCCGCAAGATCGAGCGCGACCCGTCCAACCCGGTCTGGCTGCAGACGGTGCGCGGTGTTGGATACCGCCTGAGCGTGGAGTAGACTTCCGCCACGCCCCGGCCGCCGCGCTCCTGGCCGAAGCCGCGGGCGCCTTGCGGAGCGCAGCCGACGGGCGGGAAAGGACATATGGCGAGTTCCGACATTCCTCTGCGCCGCGACGATGCGCATGCGGCCAGCGCCGGCTTTCCCCGGCCGCCGGCGAGTGCGGCGCGCGGCGTGCGCCGGTTCTGGCGGCAGGTCGGGCGCTGGATGCCGAAGCGGCTCTACGCGCGCTCGCTCATCATCGTCATCGCGCCGATGATCCTGCTGCAGTCGGTCATCGCCTTCGTGTTCATGGAACGCCACTGGCAGACGGTGACGGAGCGGCTTTCGACCGCCGTCACGCGCGACATCGCCGCCGTCATCGACATGATCGAGACCTGGCCGGCCGAGACCGACATCGCCGAGGTCATCCGCATCGCGCAGGAGCGCCTGCAGCTCAAGATCGACCTCCTGCCGCCCGATCCCCTGCCCGCGCCCGGCTCGAAGCCGTTCTTCTCCATCTTGGACCATTCGCTCTCCGAGCAGATCACGCGCCAGATCAACCGCCCGTTCTGGCTCGACACGGTCGGCGATTCCGCCATCGTCGAGATCCGCATCCGCCTCGAGAACAACGTGCTGCGCGTCTTCGCGCGGCGCAGCCACACCTACGCCTCCAACACCCACATCTTCCTGTTGTGGATGGTCGGCACCTCGCTCGTGCTCATCGCCATCGCGGTCGCGTTCCTGCGCAACCAGATCAGGCCGATCCTGCATCTGGCGGAAGCCGCCGAGAGCTTCGGCAAGGGCCGGCCGATGCCGAGCGACTTCCGCCCGCGCGGCGCCGACGAGGTGCGGCGCGCCGGCGTCGCCTTCATCCAGATGCGCGAGCGCATCGAGCGCCAGATCGAGCAGCGCACGGCGATGCTGAGCGGGGTCAGCCACGACCTGCGCACCATCCTCACCCGCTTCAAGCTCCAGCTCGCGCTCAGCGGCTCCAAGGCCGATTACGAGGCCCTGAACCAGGACATCGACGACATGCAGACGATGCTGGAGGGCTACCTCGCCTTCGCCCGCGGCGAGACGGGCGAGACACCGGCCAGCTTCGACCTCGCCGCCTTCTTCGAGAAGCAGGGCGAGGAAGCGCGCATGCGCAAGCGCACGCTGACGGCCTCGCTGTCGGGCAGCCCCGAGGTGCATGTGCGCCCCAACGCCTTCTCGCGCCTTCTCACCAACGTCATCGGCAACGCCCTGCGCTACGCGAGGAAGGTCGAGGTCACGGCGACGCATACCAGCGGCACGCTGCTGATCGTGGTCGACGACGACGGCCCCGGCATCCCGGCCGACAAGCGCGAGGAGGTGTTCAAGCCGTTCGTGCGGCTGGACGACGCGCGCAATCAGGATGCGGGCGGCACCGGCCTCGGCCTGTCCATCGCCCGCGACATCGCCCGCAGCCATGGCGGCGACATCTCGCTGGAGGACAGCCCGCTCGGCGGCCTGCGCGCCGTCATCCGCATCCCGGCATAGGCGAGGCGACCTCCCCGAGGCGCTTGACGATGAAATCGGCGCGCGCGGCCACCTCCGCCTTCGGCACCTCGATCAGCCGGTAGCCGGCCGCGCGATAGCCCGCGACCAGCGCCTCGTACTCGCGGCAGGCCTCCTCGAACGGCTTCGGGCGCTCGTCGTCGCGGACATAGATTTCCGGCCACGGCGGCACCACGAACACACCGGGCGCATAGCGGTAGAGGTCGATCGCGCGGCGCAGAGGAGCGGGAACCGCGATGCCCTTCATGTCGAGGAAGGAGGTGAGATCGACCAGCGACCGGTCGAAGAACACCGGCCGCGCCGACGGGACGGTATCGTTGAAGAGATGCATTGTCCGCGCGGCGGCGAGCGCGACGAACGCCCCGGCATCGGCCCAGGGCAGCGCATCGCCGCCGATGTGCATCTGCTCGCGCACGATCTGGCGGCCGGCCTCGGGCCGCACCGCATAGCCCCGCGCCGCCAGCGCCGCGAGAAGCGTCGACTTCCCGCCGCCGGAACAGCCGGTGAGGACCACGGCGAGACCGCTGGCCGCCAGCGCCGGGTTTCCCGGCAGATACGTGTCTTCGTCGGACATGGATACTCTCCGGCAGGCGGAGAAACTGGATCAGAACAGCTTGCCGCCGTCCGGGACCGTCTTGTCCACGGTCGCCAGCACCACCTCGCCGTCCTCGTCGGGGAAGCCCAGCGTCAGCACTTCCGACAGGAACTTGCCGATCTGGCGCGGCGGGAAGTTGACCACCGCCATCACCTGCCGGCCGACGAGTGATTCCGGCGTGTAGTGCTTCGTGATCTGCGCCGAGGACTTCTTCTCGCCGATGCCGGGGCCGAAATCGATCCTGAGCTTGATCGCCGGCTTGCGCGCCTCCGGATAGGGCTCGGCCGCAACGATGGTGCCGACGCGGATGTCGACCCGCTCGAAATCGGCATAGCTGATCTCGGGCCTCACGCCCGCCTCCGGATGACTCATGGAAGGAACCTCAGCAGCTACCCTGCGTGTCGAACAGCACGTTGGCCAGCGCCTCGCGGGCGTTGGTGCCCGACCAGACGACGAACTGGAACGCCTGGAAGTAGCATTCGCAGGCCTCGAGCGCCGAGGACAGCAGCACCTCGACCTGCTGGCTGGTCGGCTCCGCGCCGCCGGCAAGCAGCAGCGCCTGCCGGAACATGATCGCGCCTTCCTGCTCCCACAGGTCGAAATGGCCGATCAGCATCTGCTCGTTGATGAGCGACAGGAGCCGCATCACCTCCAGCGTGCGCGCCTCCGGCACCTTGAGGTCGAAGGCGCAGGCCAGATGCAGCGCCTCGAAATCCTCCATCCACGAGAAGGAGACGTGATAGTTCGCCCAGTTGCCGGCCACCGAAATGGCGATCTCGTCCTCGCCGGTGCGCTCGAAGGACCAGTCGTTGGCGGTGGCGACATGCTCGATGACGTCCACCGGATGGAGGTCGCGGGCGATGTCGAGTTCCAGCAGGTTCATGAGGAAGTCTCTTCCTGTCAGGTCATGAATAGGCGTTCGCGTACGCCGCGGTTCGGGGCACGCGTTACGGAAACCGGCACTCGTGGAAGACGGGATGGCGGGCGACGCAACCTCTGCCCGGCCGGCCCCCGCCGCCCGGCGCATGCGAGCGTCAAATCACGCTTCGAATCATGCAGCAAATTCAGTCTATTGCAGCAGAGTCGCCTGAACAGCCCCTTTTTTGGGACACAACTGTTTGGGTGTGGATAGACAGTCGGCACGAAATCGCGCGCCGCATCTAAGCGACTCTCGCGCAAGCACTTTTTCGCTGCGCCGCAATGTGGACAACGATGTTCCTGTCAGGCGCTTTTCTTCGCGCGGGGCCTGGCGGCCGGCTTCTTCGCCTCCGCGTCGGCCGCGGAAACGCCGAGTTTTTCCTCGAGCGCGGCAAGGCGGGCGGCGAGTTCCTCGTTCTGGGCGCGGGTCTTGAGCGCCATGTCGCGCACCGCCTCGAACTCCTCGCGCTGGACCACGTCCATCGAGTTCAGGATGCGCTCGGCCTGGGCGCGGAAGGCGGTCTCGACCTCGCGGCGCACGCCCTGCGCCGCGCCGGCGGCGTCGGTCATCAGCTTGGCGAACTCGTCGAGAATGCGGTTGGGTCCGGTGGTCATGGCGGCGGCCTCGCTCTGGCTCGATGCAAGGGAAGTAGTCCTCGGCGGAAAGGATTGCAAGGCGCGCGGCGTCGCATGCGCCCGCCCGACGCCTCCGCGCGGCCTCGCCCGCCCCTCGCCTTGACCGGGATGCGGCTTGCGCTCCATATGGCGGCTGACGAAACCGGCCCCGGAACCTCCGTCTTGAGCGACCTCATCCTCCTGCCGCTTGCCGCGCTCCCCTTTCCCGAGATCGACCCGGTGATCGTGCGCATCGGCCCGCTGGCGGTGCACTGGTACGGGCTGGGCTATGTCGTCGGCATCCTGTTCGCCTGGTGGTATGCGCGGCGGCTCGTCGGCAACGGCAGGCTGTGGGCCGGGGAGAAGGCCCCGATCTCGCCGGTCGACATCGACGATTTCCTGATCTGGGCCGCGGCCGGCGTCGTACTCGGCGGCCGGCTGGGCTACATCCTGTTCTACGATCTCGCCCGCTACGCGCAGAACCCGGGCGACATCCTCGCGGTGTGGCAGGGCGGCATGTCGTTCCACGGCGGGCTCGCGGGCGTCACCCTCGCCATGATCCTGTTCGCGCGCCGGCGCGGCTTCAGCGCCTGGAGCCTGTTCGACGTCATCGCCGCCGGCGTGCCGGTGGGATTCGGGCTGGTGCGCCTCACCAACTTCGTCAATTCCGAGCTCTGGGGCCGCCCGACCGACGTGCCGTGGGCCTTCGTGTTCCCGAACGGCGGGCCGGAGCCGCGGCATCCGAGCCAGCTCTACGAGGCGTTGCTCGAAGGATTGGTTCTGTTCGTGGTCCTGCGCATCCTCACCCACTCGGCGCTCAAGCTGAAGCGGCCAGGCTTCGTTGCCGGCGCCATGGTCGCCGGCTACGGCGCGGCGCGCATCTTCGTCGAATTCTTCCGCGAGCCCGACGCCCATATCGGCTATCTCGCCGGCGGCTGGCTGACCATGGGTATGGTGCTGTCGCTGCCGATGGTGCTCATCGGCCTGTGGGCGATGCTGCGCGCACGGCCGGCCGCGGCATGACGGCGCTGAAGGAGCGGCTGAAGCGGCTGATCGCGGCCGCGGGGCCCATCTCCGTCGCCGACTACATGGCCGCCTGCCTGTTCGATCCCGAGGCCGGCTACTACACGACGCGCGAGCCGTTCGGCGCGGCCGGCGACTTCACCACCGCGCCGG
>JACZJD010000573.1 GCA_014860725.1 Aquamicrobium sp. | reverse complement strand
ATGCGAGACTGGGGAGCGCCGACGCGATTGCCCGCACCCCGACTCGGAAGTCGTCCGTTCATGATTGGCGGCGGCTGGTACCACGTCCGGCCGGAGATGAAAAGCGACGGCGGCCGGCGGCATGCAGATTTCGCCGGCGCGCCGCGGGCGTTGACGACTGCCGGGAGCGGGCCTATTCGCTGCCGACTCCTCGCCGCCCGCGCGGCGCCCTCCGGATGCCGAGATCCCCGTGAACCGCATCGTCCCGCTCGTGCTCGCGGTCGCGCTCTTCATGGAGCAGATGGATTCGACCGTGATCTCGACGGCGCTGCCGGCGATCGCGGCCGACATCGGCACCAGCCCCGTGGCGCTGAAGCTGGCGCTGACGGCCTATCTCGTCTCGGTGGCGATCTTCATCCCGGTCAGTTCATGGATGGCCGACCGCTTCTGCCCGCGCCGGCTGTTCCGCTGGGCGATCGCGGTGCTCGTGCTCGGCTCGGTCGCCTGCGCCGCCTCCGGCTCGCTCGGCGCCTTCGTCGTCGCCCGCTTCCTGCAGGGCATGGGCGGGGCGATGATGACGCCGGTGGCGCGGCTGGTCCTGGTGCGCACCACGCCGAAACGCGACCTCGTCTCGGCCATGGCCTGGCTGACGGTGCCCGGCCTCGTCGGCCCGCTGGTCGGGCCGCCGGTGGGCGGCTTCATCACCACCTTCTTCACCTGGCACTGGATCTTCCTCGTCAACGTGCCGATCGGCGCGGCCGGCATCCTGCTCGCCGGACGCCTGCTGCCGGAGATCGAGCCGTCGAGCGGCGGCAGCATCGACGCGACCGGCTTCGTGCTCTCGGCAATCGCGGCTTCCGGCGTCGTCTTCGGCCTGTCGGTGATCAGCCTGCCGGCGCTGCCGCCGGTCGTCGGTTTCGCCACGCTGGCCGCCGGCATCGCCGCGGCCTTCCTCTACCGGGCGCATGCGCGGCGAACGCCGCACCCGCTGCTCGACCTCGGCCTCTTCGCCAACCGCACGTTCCGCGCGGCAATCGCGGGCGGCGCGCTGTTCCGCGTCGGCTCGGGCGCGGTGCCGTTCCTCCTGCCGCTGATGTTCCAGCTCGGCTTCGGCATGACGCCCTTCCAGTCGGGCCTGCTCACCTTCGCCTCGGCGATCGGCGCCATCGCCATGAAGTTCCTGGCACCGCTCACCCTGCGCACCGGCGGCTTCCGCACCGTGCTCGTCGCCTCGGCACTCATCGGCGCCGCCTTCATCGCCGCCAATGCCGCGTTCACGCCCGGCACGCCGGCCGGCGTCATCATCGCCGTGCTGATCGGTGCCGGCTTCCTGCGCTCGCTGTTCTTCACCTCGTCCAACGCGCTGGTGTTCGCCGATCTCGAGCCCGGCGACATGAGCCAGGCGACGGCGATCTCGGCGGTGTCGCAGCAGATCTCGATCGCGCTCGGCGTGGCGGTGGCCGGCGGTATCCTCGAGGCGACGACGCTGATCTCGGGCGAGCCGATCGGGCTGTCGGCCTTCTCCACGGCCTTCGTCATCGTCGGCGGACTGACGGCGCTCTCGGCCATCCCCTTTCTCGCCCTCGCCGGCGACGCGGGAAGCGCGGTGTCGGGACATGGCGCCGGCAAGGACGATGCGGACGACAAGCCGCCGGCAGCGGGCTAGAGCATTTCCTGCCAAATCTG
>JACZJD010000572.1 GCA_014860725.1 Aquamicrobium sp. | reverse complement strand
GGCGAGGGGATACGCCTTTCCGCCGCCATCGACGTCGCCGGCCGGCAGGCGGCGATCGAGGGCGAGGCGGCGCTCGATGCCGCGAGCGGGCTGGTGACGGCGCTCGATCTCAACATCGACCTGCCTGCGGCGACGGCGGGCGCCGGCGACCTGCCGGGACCGCTGCGGGCGATGGAGCGGGTCGGGGCAGTGACGCTCAGCCTGTCGGGCAGGGAAACGGCGGGCGGCGACCGCCTTGCCCTCCCCGGACATATCGCAGGGCTCGAC
Organism: Aquamicrobium sp.; assembly: GCA_014860725.1. The sequence continues at coordinate 3,804 of JACZJD010000572.1, read as the reverse complement.
GTTCCGGTCGGCCGCACCAACCATGTCGTCGGCGACGTGGACCTGGCCGCGACGGCCCAGAGCGGCACCGGCAAGGTCGAGATCGAGCGCCTGCGCGTCGCCGTCGGCCGCTCGATGTGGAATTTTCACGGCGCCATCGGCCCGACGCCGCGGGCCGCGGACGGCTCCGCCTCGCCCGGCTATCGCTACGAGCTCGTCAGCGACGGCTCGTCGGTCTCGCCGGAAGGCTCGCCCGAGCCGACGCTGCCGGTGCTGGCGCGGGTGGCCGGACGGCTCGACGCGGAGGCGCGGGTCCTCGACGTCGACCAGATCGGCGTGCGCTCCGGGCAGGGCGAGGTGAGCGGCCGGGCGCGCGTGCTGTTCGAGCCCGGCAAGAGCCCCGGCCTCGAACTGCGCCTCGATGTCGGCGAGATGCCGGTCGGCCACGCCAAGCAGCTGTGGCCGTGGTTCGGGGCGCCGAGCGCCCGGCGCTGGGTGGTGTCGAACGTCTTCGGCGGCCATGTCGAGGGCGGCTGGGTCGAGATGGGCGTGGCGCCGGGGCGGTTCGGCGACGGCGTGCCGCTCGGACGCGAGGAGATTTCCGGTCTGTTCGTGGTGCGGGGCACCCGCTTCGATGTCGCCGGCCGCATCCCGCCGGTGCGCGACGGCACCGGCACGGTCGCCTTCTTCGGCACCGACGTCGATATCAGGCTGGCCTCGGGCACCGTCTTCCTGCCGTCGGGGAGCACGGTGGCGGCCAGGAACGGCACGCTGACGGTTCGCGACGCGCATATCGACCCGGTGATCGGAAAGCTGGACATCGAGGTCGCCGGCGAGGCCGACGCCGTGCTGCAACTCGCGAGCTACGACCCGATCGACGTCGGCCGCTTCATCGACCTGAACCCCGAGGACATCACCGGTGCCGTCGAAGGCAAGGTCGCGGCCGACATTCCGCTCAAGCGGGGCGACAAGGCGGTGTCGCTCGGCTGGCGGGTCGAGCTCGCCTACGACAGGCTGGCGATGGCGCGGCCGTTCGAGGGCCAGAAGGTCAGCGACGCGACGGGCACCATCGTGGTCGATCCGCAGCGCGCGGTGATCGAGGCCAAGGCCCGGCTCAACGAGCTTCCGGCCACGCTGCGTCTGGTCGAGCCGCTCGGCGGCGACAAGCAGGGGCGGGAGCGTCAGGTCTCCTTCGAGATGGACGACAGGACCCGCTCCGGCCTCGCGCCCGGTCTCGACATGCTGCTGTCCGGCACCACCACCGTCAACGTGGACGACCTCGCGCGCGACCGCCGGTCGATCCGGGCCGACCTCGCCTCGACCACGCTCACCCTGCCGTGGGTCGGCTGGAGCAAGGGCGCAGGCGTTCCCGCGACCGTCGCCTTCGACATGCTGGTCGCCGACGGCCGCACGGAGCTGTCGGACTTCAACCTGCGCGGCGAGAGCTTCGCCGCCAGGGGCAGCGTGTCGCTGCGGGGAGACAGCGTCCAGCGGGTGCGTTTCCCGTCGATGCGCCTCAACCGCGGCGACGACTTCTCGCTCGACGTCGAGCGCACCGGGCGCGGCTATGCCGTGACCGTGCGCGGCGCGAGCCTCGACGCGCGCTCCCTCGTCAAGCTCTACACCCGCGACGCCGCCGGGAGCCCGGCGGCCGGCGGCGACGACACCTTCGTCAGCGTCGACCTCGCGGTGGACACGGTTTCGGGCTTCCACGGCGAGGTGCTGCGCGACGTGAAGCTGCGCTTCGCCGGCACGGGCGGGCGCACGGAAGTGGCGGAGTTCTCCGCCGTCACCGCCAGCGGCGCGCAGGTGATGCTGCGCGACGGCCGCGACGGCGATACGCGCTCCGTCGGCATGCATTCGGCCGACGCCGGCGCGCTGCTGCGCTTCCTCGACATCTACGAGCACATGGAGGGCGGCCAGATCGCGATGACGCTCGCCGGGCGCGGCGACGGGCCGCTGCGCGGGCAGATCGACGCCCGCGACTTCTGGCTGGTGAACGAGCCGCGGCTGTCGTCCATCGTCTCGTCGCCCTCGACGCAGGACGGCCGGTCGCTCAACCAGGCGGTGCGCGGCTCCATCGACACCAGCCGCGTGCAGTTCGAGCGCGGCTTCGCCGAGATCGCCAAGTCGCCGGGCGGGCTCGCGCTCGACCGCGGCATCCTGCGCGGCCCGCTGATCGGCGTCAGCTTCCAGGGCGTGCTCTACGACGCCAGCGGCAACATGGCGCTGACCGGCACCTTCATGCCGGCCTACGGCCTGAACCGCATCTTCGGCGAGATACCGCTGATCGGCCAGGTGCTCGGCAACGGCCGCGACCGCGGGCTGATCGGCATCACCTTCCGGCTGGCGGGACGGGCGGGCGAGCCGCGGCTGGACATCAACCCGCTCTCGGTGATCGCGCCGGGCATCTTCCGCTCGGTGTTCGAGTTCAGGTGAAAGCTCCTCGGGAGCCTCGCGCCGCGCCTCATCCGGCCCTTCGGGCCACCTTCTCCCCGTGAACGGGGAGAAGGGAAGCGGCGACGTCGCGGCGGTGTCTCTTCTCCCCCGCTTGCGGGGAGAGGATGCCGGCAGGCAGGTGAGGGGCGTCGCGGCGTTCGTCGGCTCAGACCGGCCGCACCAGAACGTGCTTCTTCTTGCCCAGCGACAGCTTGACGACGCCGTCGGCGGTGACGTCGGCCGAGCCGACGACGCGGCGGTCGTCGGAGACGGGCTGGTCGTTGACGCGCACGGCGCCGCCCTGGACGTGGCGGCGCGCCTCGCCGTTCGAGGCGGCGAGGCCGGCCCTGACGAAAAGCGCCAGCACGCCGATGCCGGCCTCGATCTCGGCGGCGGGAACCGCCACCGTCGGCAGGCTCTCGGCGAGCGCGCCTTCCTCGAAGGTCTTGCGCGCGGTCTCGGCGGCGGCTTCCGCGTCGGCGCGGCCGTGCAGCATCGCCGTCGCCTCGGTGGCCAGCACCTTCTTGGCCTCGTTGATCTCGGCGCCGCCCAGCGCCTCCAGCCGCGCGATCTCGTCCATCGGCAGCGTGGTGTAGAGCTTGAGGAAGCGGCCGACGTCGGCGTCCTCGGTGTTGCGCCAGTATTGCCAGAAGTCGTAGGCCGACAGCATGTCCGGGTTGAGCCACACCGCGCCGGACAGCGACTTGCCCATCTTGGCGCCCGAGGCGGTGGTGAGCAGCGGCGAGGTCAGCGCGTAGAGCTGCGGCGTGCCGAGCCGGTGGCCGAGGTCGATGCCGTTGACGATGTTGCCCCACTGGTCGGAGCCGCCCATCTGCAGGCGCGTGCCGTAGCGGCGGTTGAGCTCGACGAAGTCGTAGGCCTGCAGGATCATGTAGTTGAATTCGAGGAACGACAACGACTGCTGGCGGTCGAGCCGCATCTTGACCGACTCGAAGGACAGCATCCGGTTGACCGAGAAGTACCGGCCGACGTCGCGCAGGAACTCGAGGTAGTTGAGGCCGCGCAGCCAGTCGCCGTTGTCGACCATGATCGCGTCCTTCGGGCCGTCGCCGAAGGTGAGGTAGCGCGCGAACACCGTCCTGATCGAGGCGATGTTGGCGGCGATGGTCTCCAGCGTCATCAGCTGGCGCGCCTCCTCCTTGAAGGAGGGATCGCCCACCATGCCGGTGCCGCCGCCCATCAGGGCGATGGGGCGGTGGCCGGTCTGCTGCAGCCAGTGCAGCATCATGATCTGGATGAGGCCGCCGGCATGCAGGCTCGGCGCCGTCGGGTCGAAGCCGATATAGGCCGTCACCGTCTCCTTCGCGAGCAGGTCGTCGAGGCCGGCCTCATCCGAAATCTGATGGATGAAGCCGCGCTCGGAAA
>JACZJD010000571.1 GCA_014860725.1 Aquamicrobium sp. | reverse complement strand
TGCTGGCCGGGCGATGCCGGGCCGCTCATCACCTGGCCGATCGTCGTCACGCGCGCGCCGGGGGCGGACGATTTCTCCTCCTACAATCTCGGCGTCTATCGCATGCAGGTGCTGGGCAGCGACCGGGCGATCATGCGCTGGCTGCCGATGCGCGGGGGTGCGGCGCATCATCGCATGTGGCAGGCGCGGGGCGAGGAGACGCCCGCCGCCGTCGTCATCGGGGCCGATCCGGCGACGATGATCGCAGCCGTCATGCCGGCGCCCGAGGGCGTGTCCGAGCTGGCGCTGGCGGGGATGATAAACGGCCGCCGCGCGACGCTCGCGCCCTGCGCCGGCATCCCGCTGCACGTGCCGTCGGGCGCGGAGATCGTGCTCGAGGGGACCGTGTCGCCGCACGAGACTGCGCTCGAGGGGCCGTTCGGCGACCATACGGGCTACTACAATTCGCCCGCCCACTATCCCGTCTTCACGTTGAAGCGCATGTTCCTGCGCGACGACGCCCATTATCTGACCACCTTCACCGGCCGCGCGCCGGATGAGCCTTCGGTGCTGGGGGATGCCTTGCTGGACGTGTTCAAGCCCCTGCTGCGGCAGCAGCTTCCCGAGATCGTCGATGTCTGGCTGCCGCCGGAGGCGAGCTCGTACCGCATCGCGGTCATCGCCATCGACAAGCGCTATCCCGGCCAGGCGCGGCGCGTGATGATGGGGCTGTGGTCGCTGCTGCCGCAGTTCCAGATGACCAAGATGGTGATCGTGGTCGACGCCGACATCGACATCCGCTCGTGGCCCGACGTGATGTGGGCGCTGGCGACGCGGATGGACCCGTCGCGCGACCTGATGGTGCTGGAGCGCACGCCGGTCGACCAGCTCGACTTCGCCTCGCCGCTCGAAGGGCTCGGCGGCAAGGTCGGGTTCGACGCGACGCGCAAGATCGGCGCCGAGACCGCGCGCGAATGGGGCGTCGAGCTGAAGATGCCGCAGGCGGTGGAGAAGCAGGTGGCGGAGCGCTGGCACGAGTTCTTTCCCGGCAGCGGGCCCGGCAGCGAGGGGGCGGGGGAGCCATGAGCGCGCGCCTGGTCGTCGGCGTCACCGGGGCGTCGGGCGCGGCGCTCGCCGTCGAGGTGCTGCGGCTCCTGCGCGAGGCGGGCGTCGAGACGCATCTGATCGTGTCGCGCGGCGCGCGGCTCAGCATCCGCCACGAGCTGGGCGAGGACGGCGTGGCGCGGCTGGAGGCGCTGGCCTCGCATGTCCATGGCCCAGGCGATCTTGCCGCGCCGGTCGCCTCCGGCTCGTTCCGGACGGCGGGCATGATCGTGGTTCCGTGCTCGATGCGGTCGCTGGCGGCGATCGCCCATGGCCTCGGCGACAACCTTTTGACCCGCGCCGCCGACGTGACGCTGAAGGAGAAGCGGCGGCTGGTGCTGGCGCCGCGCGAGGCGCCGCTGCACGAGGGGCACCTGGAATCGATGCTGAGGCTGGCGCGGATGGGCGCGGTGATCGCGCCGCCGGTGCCGCCCTTCTACACGAAGCCGGCATCGGTCGAGGCGATGGTGCGCGAGATCGCGGCGCGGCTGGTCGAATGGGCCGGCATCGACCCCGGCGACCGGCTGACGCGCTGGAGCGGAGGCGATCCGTAGGGCTTCCCGGTCTTCCCTCGCAGATGGACCTTATACTTGGGCCTGACGCATGGGCCTCACGCAGGGGCCTCACGCAGGGGAAGGTTCCATCTCCTTGTTTTCATCCGGTTCCTCAAGGAAAGGCGCGCCGTGTCCGTGCCGGTGCCGGTCCACCTGATGGACCATGACGCGCGGCAGCTTTGCCTCTGCTTGACAGGGGGCGTGATGAGGCACAAAAGCAGGCAACGAGACTGGTCCGGCCGTCCCCTGTTCTTCGGGGCGCCCCAATAAAGCCGCAAGCCATGCCGGGCGGGTTTCGCATTCTGGTTTGCGCAAACGGGAGGTATCCTACACATGCAGCAGTTCTTGACGCGTTTCGCCCCGGCCGCGGCCGCCGTCGCCTTCTCGGTCGTGGCCTTCGCCGGCGCGGCGAACGCCCAGCAGGAGGTCAAGCTGGGCTATGCGCTGGCGACCACCTCGCATTACGGCGTCGCCGCCCAGAAGTGGCAGGAGATCGTCGAGGCCGAGACCGACGGCCGCTTCGTGTTCCGCCACTTCCCGTCGTCGGGCCTCGGCGGCGAGCGTGAGGTGATCGAGGGCGTCCAGCTCGGCACGGTCGAGGCGACCATCGTCTCCTCCGGCACGCTGTCCAACTTCGTGCCCGAGACCGGCGTGTTCGACATTCCGTTCCTGTTCCGCGACCTGAAGCACGCCCGCACCGTGCTCGACGGCCCGATCGGTCAGGACATCCTGACCAAGTTCGATTCGGTCGGCCTGGTCGCGCTCGCCTGGGGCGAGCAGGGCTTCCGCCACATCACCAACAACCGCAACGCCATCGCCTCGCCCGCCGACGTCGCCGGCCTGAAGCTGCGCACGATGGAGAACCCGATCCACATCACCGCCTTCCAGACGCTCGGCGCCGCCCCGACGCCGATGGCGTGGCCCGAGGTGATCGGCGCGCTGGAGCAGGGCACGATCGACGGGCAGGAGAACCCGCTGTCGGTCATCACCTCGGCCAAGCTCTCCGAGGTGCAGAAATACCTGACCGTTTCCGGCCACGTCTATTCGCCGGCCATGCTGCTCGTGTCGCAGGACCTGTGGAACGGCCTGTCGGACGAGGACAAGGAGGTGTTCAGGAAGGCCGCGGCCGAGGCCGTGGTCGCCATGCGCGGCTTCGTCGACAACGCCGAAAGCTCTGGCGTCGAGCAGCTCAAGGCCGCCGGCATGGAGGTCGGCGAGCTGACGACCGAGCAGAAGGCCGCGTTTCAGGAGGCGCTCGCGCCCGCCTACGAGCAGTATTACGGCACCTACGGCAAGGATCTGATCGACCAGATCATCGCCACGGAGTAATCCGCCCGCACGCGGACACCGAAAGGCCGGCGGGGGCATCCTCCCTGCCGGCCGCTTCATCAGGGGAGGGAGTGCCTTGGACAAGCTGGAGAACGCATTCGTCGAGCTTAACAAGTGGGCTCTCATCCTTCTCCTCGGCGCGATGTCGGTGATCGTGTTCACCAACGTCTCGCTGCGCTACCTGACCAACTTCTCCATCCCCTGGGCCGAGGAAGTCGCCCGCTACATGATGGTGTGGATGACCTTCATCGGCGCGGGGCTGACGCTGCGCTATGGCGGCCATGTGGCGATCGGCAACGTGATGGAGGCGCTGTCGCCGAAGGCGCAGCGCATCCTCAGGGCGGTCATCGTCCTTTGCCTGTTCGCCTTCTTCGCCATCATGATCTGGGTCGGCTACAACTACGCCATGCGCATGCGCTTCCAGCTCACGCCGGCGACGCGCATTCCGTTCGCTTACGTCTACGCGGCGATCCCGGTCGGCTTCGCGCTGCTTGCGGTGCATCTGCTGCTGATCGTGCGCGGCTACGTGGCGGAGAACCGCTTCAAGGAAGCGGCCGACGTGCCGGGCGACCTCTCCGGCAGCCTCAGCGCCTAGGACCAATCGACAGAAGACCGCATCGGAGGGGACGCGCGTGGCCTGGATACTCTTTCTCACCTTCGTGGTCCTGCTGGCGGCGGGCTTTCCCGTCGCCTTCACGCTGGCGATCTCGGCCTTCGTCGCCGTGGCGGTCGGCAGCAACTATCCCTATCTCGTCGTGGTCAAGGAGATGTTCTCCGGCCTCGACTCGTTCCCGCTGATGGCGGTGCCGTTCTTCATCCTCGCGGCCGAGCTGATGACCGGCGGCGCGATGACCTACGTTCTCCTGCGCTTCGCCTCGCAGTTCGTCGGCCATCTGCGCGGCGG
>JACZJD010000570.1 GCA_014860725.1 Aquamicrobium sp. | reverse complement strand
CCTACCTGTTCTCCGGCCTGTTCATCGGTCCGACCAGCCAGGCGCCGCGCATCGACGAGGCCCGCCACGATTCCCTCTACGAGCTGGAGATCGCGCTCGCCCAGGTGCCGGCACCGGACAAGGGCACGCCGCCGCTGCCCTGGCTGGTCGACCGCCTGTTCCGCAACCTGCTCGTCGACGTCACCGGCAACACGCACCGCTCGGAAATCTGCATCGACAAGCTGTTCTCGCCCGACGGCCCGACGGGGCGCCTCGGCCTCGTCGAGTTCCGCGGCTTCGAGATGCCGCCCAACGCGCGCATGAGCCTCGCCCAGCAGTTGCTGGTGCGCGCGCTGATCGCGTATTTCTGGAAGAATCCGCTCGACGGCCGCCTGGTGCGCTGGGGCACGGCGCTGCACGACCGCTTCATGCTGCCCCACCATGTCTGGCAGGACTTCCTCGACGTGCTCGCCGAACTGCGCGCCGGCGGCTTCGACTTCCGCCCCGAATGGTTCGCAGCCCAGCTCGAGTTCCGCTTCCCCTTCTGCGGCGAGGTCGAGTACGGCGGCGTCAAGCTGGAGCTGCGCCAGGCGCTGGAGCCGTGGCACGTGATGGGCGAGCAGGGCGCCATCGGCGGCACGGTGCGCTACGTCGATTCCTCGGTCGAGCGCCTGCAGGTGCGCACCGAGGGGCTGAACCCCGAGCGCCACGCCATCGCCTGCAACGGCCGGCCCCTCCCGATGCGCCAGACCGCAAACCGCGAGGTGGCGGTCGCCGGCGTGCGCTACAAGGCCTGGCAGCCGGCGTCCGGCCTGCATCCGGTGCTGCCGGTCAACACGCCGCTCGTCTTCGACATCTACGACCGCTGGTCGGGCCGTTCGCTGGGTGGCTGCGTCTACCATGTCGCCCACCCGGGCGGACGCAACTACGAGACTTTCCCGGTCAACGCCAATGAGGCGGAGGCGCGCCGGCTGGCCCGCTTCGAGCACATGAACCACACGGGCGGCGCCTTCGTGCTGCCGCGCGAGGTGACCTCCGCCGATTTTCCGATGACGCTCGACCTGCGTCGTCCCGCGGGGATATGACCGTGGAACGACATCCCGCGGGACGGAGCCGGACGCGCCCCGCGGCCGCGCCGCTGCTCGACAACTACCAGCCGGTGCCCGGCGTCCACGACGAGATGGTCGACGAGGCGGGCAATCCGCGTCCGGCCTGGGCCTTCTTCGTCGACGCGCTCGAGCGGCTCGGCGCCGACGAGCTTTCGCGCCGCTTCGGCCGCGCCGACCAGTATCTGCGCGACGCCGGCGTCTACTACCGGGTCTACGACCGAGGCGGCGAGATCGAACGCGAATGGCCGCTCGCCCACGTGCCCCTGCTGATCGCCGAGGATGAGTGGAACGGCATCGCCGCCGGCCTGGTCGAGCGCGCCGACCTGTTCGAGCAGATCGTTGCGGACATCTATGGCGAAGGCCGGCTCGTACGCGACGGCCTGCTGCCTGCCGAACTCGTCGCCGGAAGCCCGGAGTTCCTGCGCCCGATGGTCGGAGCGAAGCCGGCCGGCGGCCGCTTCCTCCATTTCTGCGCGTTCGAACTCGGCCGCGGGCCGAACGGAAAATGGTGGGTGCTCGGCGACCGCACCCAGGCGCCCTCGGGGGCCGGCTTCGCGCTGGAGAACCGCGTCGCCACGACGCGCGCGCTCTCGGACATCTACGGCGACATGCACGTGCATCGCCTGGCCGGTTTCTTCCGCGGCTTCCGCGACGCGCTGCTGGCGCAGGCGGAAGCCGGCTCGCGCGCCGCGATCCTGACACCCGGGCCGCACAACGAGACCTATTTCGAGCACGCCTACATCGCCCGCTACCTCGGCATGATGCTGCTCGAGGGCGAGGACCTGACGGTCGCCGGCGGGCGGCTCATGGTACGCACGGTGTCGGGCCTGAAGCCGATCGGCGTGCTCTGGCGCCGCCTCGACGCGACCTTCGCCGATCCGCTGGAGTTCAACCCCGAATCGCGGATCGGCACGCCCGGCCTCGCCGAGGCGCTGCGCCGCGGTTCGGCCATCGTCGTCAACGCGCTGGGTTCGGGAATCCTGGAGACGCGGGCGCTGCTCGCCTTCCTGCCGACCATCGCCCGGGCGCTGAACGGCAAGGAACTGGCACTGCCGTCGATCGCGACCTGGTGGTGCGGGCAGGAGCGGGAGCGCAGCCATGTGCGCGACAACCTCGACCGGATGATGGTCGGTCCGGCCCTGTCGACAAGGCTCGCCTTCGAGGACGACGGCGCCACCGTGCTCGGCGCAGCGCTGGACGAGAACGCCCGCGCCGGCCTTCTTGACAGGCTGGAGCGGGACGGCAGTTCCCTCGTCGCCCAGGAGGCCGTGAAGCTGTCGACGACGCCGGTCTACGTGCATGGCTGGCTGGAGCCGCGGCCGGCGACGCTGCGCGTCTATCTCGCCCGCACGGCGGACGGCTGGGCGGTGATGCCCGGCGGCTTCGCCCGCATCGGCGTCTCGCTCGACCCGACGGCCATCGCCATGC
>JACZJD010000569.1 GCA_014860725.1 Aquamicrobium sp. | reverse complement strand
GGGCGGCTTCCGCTCCGACATGACGGGCACCAAGGCCGAGGCGCTCGACGGCTGGGCAGCGGCGAACGGCCGCGCCTTCGTCCGCCACGACTATTCCGGCCACGGCGAATCGGGCGGCGCGTTCCGCGACGGCACCATCTCACGCTGGCTCGGGGAGAGCCTCGCCGTCTTCCGGCAGTTCACGACCGGCCCGCAGGTGCTCGTCGGCTCCTCGATGGGCGCGTGGATCGCGCTGCGCATGGTGCAGGAGCTGCACAAGGCGGGCGAGGGCGGGCGCGTCGCCGGCCTCCTGTTGCTCGCGCCGGCGCCGGACTTCACCGTCGAGCTGATGGAGCCGCTTCTCACCGAGGCACAGCGCCGCGACCTCGCCGAAAAAGGGTTCTTCGAGGAGCATTCGGAATACTCGCCCGAGCCCAACATCTACACCCGGGCGCTGTTCGAGGACGGGCGGCAGAACCGTGTCCTCGACGGCATCCTCGACACGCATTGCCCGGTCCACATCCTGCAGGGCATGGCCGATCCCGACGTGCCGCACGCCCATGCGCTCAAGCTCGCGGAGCATCTTCCGGCCGACGACGTGACGCTGTCGCTGATCCGCGACGGCGACCACCGCCTGTCGCGGCCGCAGGACATCGCCATGATGATCGCCGCGCTCGACGGGCTGATCGAGCGGGCCGAGGAAGCGCGGCGCGGCCTCGCGAATCCGTAGGCGGCCGCGCGTTTTTCGGGCCGCGGGTCTTGAACGGCCATAATCTCCTTCCCATGTCGAAACCGGCAGCCGCAACGGGGCTGCGCGATCTGGAAGGAACGGAAGACTATGACCAAGACCGCCCTCATCCGTCCCGCGTGGACGCCGGCCACCATTGCGCTGATGGTCGTGGGCTTCGTGGTGTTCTGGCCGCTCGGCCTCGCCATGCTCGCCTACATCCTGTGGGGCGATCGGCTGGACGAATTCAAAGGCGAGTGGGGCAAGGCCCGCAACGGCCTGTTCGGCTCCTGCCGCAGGCACGGCGGCTTCGCCCGCACCGGCAACATCGCGTTCGACGAATGGCGCGAAAAGGAGCTCGAGCGTCTGGCCGAGGAACGCCGCAAGCTCGACGAGATGCGCGAGGAGTTCGACGCCTATGCCCGCGAGCTGCGCCGCGCCAAGGACCAGCAGGAGTTCGACCGCTTCATGGCCGAGCGCTCCAAGTCGACGTCGGCCACCCGCAAGCCCAGGAAGGGCGAAGGCCTGCTCGACGACGTATGACGAGACCGCGCGACATCGCATGGCGGCGCCGGAGTTCTCCGGCGCCGCTTTTCGTTCGGCCGCCGGTTGCGCCGCATTCCCGGTGCCGCGAATCGGATAGGATGACCGCATGGCATTCGGCTTCTTCTCGCGACCGGCGGCCGAACGAAAAGCGGCGCCGGAAAATTCCGGCGCCGCCATGCGATGCGCTGTCGCGCGGTCTCGTCATACGTCGTCGAGCAGGCCTTCGCCCTTCCTGGGCTTGCGGGTGGCCGGCGTCGACTTGGAGCGCTCGGCCATGAAGCGGTCGAACTCCTGCTGGTCCTTGGCCCGGCGCAACTCGCGGGCGTAGGCGTCGAACTCCTCGCGCATCTCGTCGAGCTTGCGGCGTTCCTCGGCCAGACGCTCGAGCTCCTTTTCGCGCC
>JACZJD010000568.1 GCA_014860725.1 Aquamicrobium sp. | reverse complement strand
AAATGTCGAAATGATAGGTGAAGCCGCCCTTGCGGCCGCCGACGACGTTGCCGTTGGCGCGGCCGGGCTCGGCGTTGAAGACGGCCCGCGCACGCCGCGCCTCGGCCTCGATGAAGGGGCGCGAGGCTTCCGAGCCGATCTCCTCGTCGCCGGTGGTCAGGAACACGACCGGCATCTCGGGCGCGAGCGCGGCGAAGGCGGCCGTGACGAAGGCGTTCATGACCAGCCCGCCCTTCATGTCGGCGACGCCCGGCCCACAGGCGCGGCCGCCCTCGACGCGGAACGGCCGGCGCGCGGCCTCGCCCTTGCCGAACACCGTGTCGCGATGGCCCATCAGCAGCAGGTTCGGCCGTTCGGACGCGGCGGACGTTTCGGGGCCGAAACGGAAGATGTCGCCGACCGCCTCCAGCCGCGTGCGGCGGCAGGCGACGCCGTGGCCGGCGAGGAAGGCTTCGAGCCTTTCGCCGACCGCATCGACGCCCGCCTTGTCGTAGGAGCCGGAATCGGTGTCGACCAGCGCCCGCAGCAGGTCGAGCATGGCGTCCCGCCGCGCGTCGAGCCAGCCGAGGACTTCCGCCCGCAGGTCGATGGCCGTCATCGCGCTATTCCCCGAACTCTTCGCGGCTCAGCGTCACCGTGTCGAGAAAATCCCAATCGATTGTGACGCCGATGCCGGGGCCGTTCATCGGCACGGGCATCAGCCCGTTCTCGACCTCCATCTTCTCGTTGACGATGTCGTGTGCGAAGTAGCGGCTGATGCTCGACGTGTCGCCCGGCTTGCGGAAGTTGGCCATGGTCGACATGTGGATGTTGTGGGCCCGGCCGAGGCCGGATTCGAGCATGCCGCCGCACCACACCGGCACGCTCGCCGCGGCGCAGATGTCGTGGATGCGCCGCGCCTCGAGGTGGCCGCCGACCCGCCCGACCTTGATGTTGACGACGCGGGTGGCGTCGATCTGGATCGCCTGCCGCGCGTCGCGCGGCGAGCGGATGCTCTCGTCGAGGCAGATCGCGGTCCGGATGCGGCCCTGCAGCGCGGCGTGGTCGTGGAGGTCGTCATGGGCGAGCGGCTGCTCGATATATTCGAGGTCGAAGGCGTCGAGCCGGCGCATCACCGCGAGGTCGGCGAGCGTGTAGGCGGTGTTGGCGTCGACGCTGAGCGCGGCGTCCGGCAGCGCCTCGCGCACGGCCGCCACCAGCGCCACGTCGTGGCCGGGCTTGATCTTCATCTTGATGCGGCGGTAGCCGAGCGCATGGTGATGGCGCGCCTTCTCGACCGTGGCGGCGATGTCCTCGATGCCGAGCGACACGCCGACCGCGACCGCGTCGCGCAGGCCGCCGAGCAGCGTCTTCAGCGGCAGGCCGAGCGACTTCGCCCACAGGTCCCAGAACGCCATCTCGACCAGCGCCTTGGTCATCTGGTTGCCGCGCCAGGGGATCAGCACCTGCTCCAGCTCTTCCGGGTTGGCGAAGCTGCGGCCGACGATCGACGGCAGCAGCGTCTCGCGCAGCAGGGCGAGCGAGCCGGAGACGGTCTCCTCCAGGAACTCGGGCGCGGGGTCGACGACGCCCTCGGCATAGCCCTCGAAACCGCCCGAGCGCAGGACGAGCAGCGGGAACACCTTCTCGTAGGCGGTGCCGTTCGAGACCGTGAACGGGGTGAGCAGCGGCAGGCGCACCAGCCGCACCGACGCGCTGTCGATGCGCAGCGGCTTCGCGGCGGCGCGGGGCTGAACTGAAGTCATGTCTGTCCTCGTATGGAAGGGATGCGTGGTCCGGATGTCGGAAGGTCAGGCGCCGGGCGCGCCCGGCGGGCCGGCCGTGCC
>JACZJD010000567.1 GCA_014860725.1 Aquamicrobium sp. | reverse complement strand
CTGCCGGACGGCGTCGAGGCGCGGGTGATCGCGGTGCCGGAGGCGGTCGTGCGCGAGGCGCCGGCGGGCGCGGCCTTCCTCGTCCTCACCCACGACCATGCGCTCGACTTCCTCATCGTCGCCGAGGCGCTGCGCCGGCAGGACGCCGCCTATGTCGGCATGATCGGCTCGAAGACCAAGCGCGCGACCTTTGCGAGCTGGTATCTGAAGGAGGCGGGCGGGGACGAGGCGGCGCTTTCCCGCCTCGTCTGCCCCATCGGCGGCTCCGGAGTGAAGGACAAGCGCCCGGCCGTCATCGCCGCCATGGCCGCGGCGGAGGTGATGCGGGCGCTGGCGGCAGCCTGAGCAATTCCAGGAAAAGTGCGAAGCGGTTTTCCGTCCGGAATTGCGTAGAATAAGGAGATGATCGTTTCACCGTTTCTGTGACTCAGTGAAACGATCCTGAGCGTTATTCCTTCTCCTGCGTGTGCGCCTCGAGGAACCACAGCGACTTGTCGAGGTCGCGCGAGAAGGCAGTGAAGATGTCGGCCGTGTCGGCGTCGCCCGCCTCGTCGGCCTCGTCGATGGCCGCGCGCACGGCGTTGGCGACCGCGCCGTAGCGCTCGATCAGCGCGGCGAGGTGGTCCTTTGTCTTGGAGATATCGACCGGATAGGGCTTGAGCGCGGTCTTCTCGGCCACGGCCTGCACCGTGCCGTATGCCTGCCCGCCGATCTGCACGGCGCGTTCGGCGATGGTGTCGACATGGCCGTCGAGCGTGGTGCGGAAGCCGTCGAGCATCTCGTGGATGGCGATGAAGTGCGGTCCCTTGACGTTCCAGTGGGCCTGCTTGGTCAGAAGCGCGAGGTCGATGGCGTCGGCGAGGCGCGCGTTCAGCAGCTCGACCACCGCCTTCTTGGTGTTGGACTTGAGATCGATGAGGGTGGGATGTGTTGCCATTGCAAAGCTCCTTGGTGGAACGGGGAAACCGTCGTGCGGACAACGCCTCACCCTACCATGGGTTGCGTGCGTTGCCGCGTCAACGGCCTGCCAAGATGTCGCGGATCATGCGCTGGCAGCGCTCGGCCATGAAGTCGAGCAGCAGGCGCACCTTGGGGTCTTGGAACTTCTTGTGCGGGTAGATCGCGGCAAGCTGCACCGGCACGGGCGGGAAGTCCGGCAGGATCACCTTCAGCCGCCGGTCGCGGATGAAGGGCTCGATCTCGAAGCGCGGCTTGTTGACGATGCCGCGCCCGGCCAGCGCCCAGCCGGTGATGACGTCGCCGTCGTCGCTGTCGAACGGGCCGTGGACCTCGATCCGGGTCAGGCCCGAGGGCGTCCTGAGCGTCCAGAGATAATCCTTGGCGCCGGGATAGCGCAGCAGCAGGCAGTCGTGCCGGCGGTTGACGAGGTCCTGCGGCGACTGGGGCTCGCCGCGCGCGGCGAGATAGGAGGGCGAGGCGGCGAGCACCCGCTCGCACTCCATGATGCCGCGCATCCTCAGGCTCGAATCCTCCAGCAGCCCCAGCCGGAAGGCGACATCGATACCCTCCTTCATCAGATCGACATTGTGGTCGGAGAGGCGCAGCCGGACCTCGATGTCGGGATAGCGGTCGTGGAACTCGGGAATGCCGGAGGCGATCAACCGGCGGCCGAGCCCGAGCGGCGCGGTGACGCGGATGGTGCCGCGCGGCTGGCCCGAAAGCGCGCTGACGGCGGCCTCGGCCTCGGCGACCGCGTCGAGCACCTGCCGCGCGCCCTGATAGAAGACGCGGCCGTGCTCGGTCGGCGTCAGCTGCCGCGTGGTGCGGTTGAAGAGCCTGACGCCCAGATGCTTCTCCAGCTCCTTGATGCGGTTCGACGCGACGGCCGGAGAGATGCGCATGTCGCGGCCCGCGGCCGACAGGTTGCCCAGCTCCACGACCCGGACGAAGACGGCGATGTTGTCGAGATAGGCCATGGCGGGTTCTTCGGAGCTTGCCCGGAAACGGGGCGGGAGAAGGCTGCGACGGCGGCATTATTTTCCAGAATTTTTTGAAAGTCATCGTGCATCTCCACCCTTCCGCTTTGAAGCGAACTCCCTAAAGTCGCCAGACGGAGCGCAAGAGGCGCAGCGCAGGGGAACGGCATGCACGATTTCGCGATCTTCTGGGAGTGGCTGTCCTTCGGCGTGCGCTGGCTGCACGTCATCACCGCCATCGCGTGGATCGGCTCGTCCTTCTACTTCATCGCGCTCGATCTCGGGTTGGTGAAGCGCGAGGGCATGCCCGAAGGCGCCCATGGCGAGGAATGGCAGGTGCACGGCGGCGGCTTCTACCACATCCAGAAATATCTGGTCGCGCCGGCGCGCATGCCGGAGCACCTGACATGGTTCAAGTGGGAATCCTACGCCACCTGGATGTCCGGCTTCGCCCTGCTGGCCATCGTCTACTATGCCGGGGCCGACCTCTACCTGATCGACCGCAACGTGCTCGACGTGTCGGCGCCGGCGGCGATCGCCATCTCCATCGCCTCGCTCGCCATCGGCTGGCTGATCTACGACCTTCTGTGCCGGTCGCCGCTCGCCCGCGACGACACGGTGCTGATGCTGGTGCTGTTCCCGATCCTCGTCGCCGTCGCGTGGGGCTACACCCAGCTCTTCAGCGGCCGCGCGGCCTTCCTGCATCTCGGCGCCTTCACCGCGACGATCATGTCGGCCAACGTCTTCCTCGTCATCATCCCCAACCAGAAGATCGTGGTCGCCGATCTGATCGCCGGCCGCAAGCCCGACCCGAAATACGGCCGCATCGCCAAGACGCGCTCGCTGCACAACAACTACCTGACGCTGCCGGTCGTGTTCCTGATGCTGTCGAACCATTACCCGCTGGCCTTCGCGACCGAATTCAACTGGGTGATCGCGGCGCTGATCTTCCTGATCGGCGTGCTGATCCGGCACTATTTCAACACGGTACACGCGCGGAAGGGCAATCCGCACTGGACATGGGGCGCGGCCGCGGTGCTGTTCATCGTCATCATGTGGCTCTCCACCGCGCCGAAGGTGCTGACCGGCGAGGAGAAGGTGTCGGCGGGGGCGCAGGCGCTGATGGCGTCGGCGCATTTCCCGGCCGTGCGCGACACGGTGATGGGCCGCTGCGCCATGTGCCACGCGGCCGAGCCGGCATGGGAGGGCGTGCGCTTCACGCCCAAGGACGTGGCGCTGGAGACCGAGGCGCAGATCGCCGAGCGGGCGCGCGAGATCTACCTTCAGGCCGGCCGCAGCCACGCCATGCCGCCCGGCAATGTCTCGGCCATGACCAAGGAGGAACGCGCGCTGATCGTGACATGGTTCGAGGAGGCGCGGCGGTGAACGCGCTCCTCCTGCGCGGGCGGGTGCTGTCGTTCCGCACGAAGCCGGAAAGCGTCGACGACCGCGCGGCCTATGCTTTCGAGGAGGACGGCGGCGTCCTGATCCGCGACGGCAGGATCGCGGCGACGGGCGATTTCGCCGCGATGGCCGCGGCCGCGCCGGGGGCGAGGGTGGTCGATCACCGGCCGCATCTCATCCTGCCGGGCTTCATCGACGCGCATGTCCACATGCCGCAGATGCAGGTGATCGCGAGCTACGGCGCGGAGCTGCTCGACTGGCTGAACACCTACACCTTCCCCGAGGAGATGAAGTTCCGCGACACGCAGCACGGGCGGCGCATCGCGCGGCTGTTCCTCGACGAGGTGATCCGCCACGGCACCACGACGGTCGCCGCCTTCTGCTCGGTGCACCGCGAGAGCGTCGACGCCTTCTTCGCCGAGGCGCTGTCGCGCGACATGCGGGTCATCGCCGGCAAGGTGATGATGGACCGCAACGCGCCCGACGGGCTCACCGACACGCCGCAATCGGGCTATGACGACACCAAGGCGCTGATCGCCGAATGGCACGGCAGGGGCCGGCTGCACTATGCGATCACGCCGCGCTTCGCCATCACCTCCTCGCCCGCGCAACTGGAGATGGCCGGCGCGCTGGCGCGCGAATTCCCCGACCTCCACATCCAGACGCATCTTTCGGAAAACCACGCCGAGATCGCGCTGACCAACGCGCTTTATCCCGAGGCGCGGGACTATACCGACGTCTACGCCCGCTACGGACTTCTGGGCGACAGGACGCTGCTCGGCCACTGCATCCATCTTTCCGGGCGCGAGGCGGATGCGATCCACGATGCCGGCGCGGTGGCGGTGTTCTGCCCGACCTCGAACCTCTTCCTCGGCTCGGGCCTGTTCGACTGGCAGGGCTATTCGAAGCGCAGGAAGCCTCTGAGGATCGCGGCGGCGACCGATGTCGGCGGCGGCACCAGCTATTCGATGCTGCGCACCATGGACGAGGGCTACAAGGTCGTCGCGCTCCAGGGCGAGAAGATGAACCCGCTCGCCGCCTTCTGGCAGATCACGCGCGGCAATGCCGAGGCGCTGTCGCTCGCCGACCGCGTCGGCACGCTCGATGCCGGCAGCGACGCCGACCTCGTGGTGCTCGACGCGCGGGCGACGCCGGCGATGCGGCTGCGCATGGAGACGGTCGCGACGCTGGCGGAGGAGCTGTTCCTCCTCCAGACGCTGGGCGACGACCGCGCCGTGGTCGAGACCTATGTCGCGGGCCGGCCGGCCAAAAGCGCGCTCCCCGGCTAACCCGCTCAGACCTCATGCAGATAGAGGTGGTAGTCGAGCTCGCTCACCGTGCGGGCGACGCGCAGATATTCGGCGCGCTTGATGGCGGTGAAGGTGCGGTGCATCTCCTCGCCGAGCGCATCCCTGAGGAAGGCCGAGCCTTCCGCCGCCCTGATCGCCGAGAGCCAGTCGCCCGGCATGGCGGAGGCGTCGCCGGCATCTGCTTCATAGCCGTTGCCGGTGGTCTCCGGGCCGGGGTCGAGCTTTTCGTCCAGCCCTTTCGCGATGCCGGCGAGCACGGTCGCGGCGACCAGATAGGGGTTGGCGTCGACGCCGGAGGGGCGATGCTCGATGCGGCGCGCGGCCTTCGGCCCGGCCGGCACGCGCAGCGCCACCGAGCGGTTGTTGACGCCCCATGTCGGCGCGACCGGCGCATAGGACTGCGAGACGAAGCGCCGCCAGGAATTGGCATGCGGGGCGAAGACCAGCATCGACTGTCCCATGGTCGCGGCGAGCCCGCCGAGCGCATGCAGGAGCTCGGGCTTCCACTCGCCGTCGCGCGCCTCGGCGAAGACGTTGCCGCCGTCGCCGCCCTGCAGCGAGACGTGGAAGTGCATGCCCGAGCCGGCATAGCGCTTGATGGGCTTGGCCATGAAGCAGGCGGTGACGCCGTGGCGGCGCGCCTGCATGCGCACCAGCCGCTTGAGCATGATGAGGTCGTCGGCGGCGCGCAGCACGCCGGCGCGGTAGTTCAGCGTCAGCTCGTACTGGCCGGGCGCATATTCGGAGATGACCGTCTCGGCGGGGATGCCTTGCGCGCGCGCCGTGCTCGACGGCCGCGCTAGCGCCAAGACCGAGGTCTATTCCGTCGACCACCTGCACGGCATGGAGCCGCTGTTCTCCGACATCTACGCCGCGGTTGACCAGGGCGACGTGGATGGCGGCTTCGAGCGCCGGCGCGTGCGCGCCTTCGGCCTCGCCGCCGGTCCTCAAGGGGCCGGGCGCACAGATGAACTCGACGCGGGCGCCGACGCGCACGGCGTGCCAGGGGAGCCCGTTC
>JACZJD010000566.1 GCA_014860725.1 Aquamicrobium sp. | reverse complement strand
GGTCGCCGATGCCGCGTCGTGGCGTGCCCCTTCGACAGCGACGACGGCATCGGCCCCGGCGGGGAGAGCAGCGCCGGTGAAGATCTTGAGCACCGTGCCCGGCACAAGCGCGGGCACCCGCGTCATGCCCGCAGACACGGTCCCGGCAATCGGCAGCGTCACGGGGAGCGGCCCGGCAAGGTCGCCCGCCCGCACCGCGAAGCCGTCCATCGCCGCATTGGCGAAGAACGGCATCGCAACCGGAGCCGCGACATCCCGCGCCGCAACCCGACCCCGAGCCCGCAGCAGACGCACAACCTCCACACCCCCCAACGGCGCAACCTGCGACAACGCAACCCCCAACGCATCGTCGATGCTCAGGAGGGCAGGGCTGGAACAGGCGTCCGCGGGCGCGGTCTGGAAACGGGAGTGGTGCATCTTCGGAAACTCCGGGTTCGTCTCGGCGGCGGCCGGGGCAGGGGACCCCGGCCGCCTGCTTCACCGGCCTAGCGGACCGCGTCGGCAGCGTTTTCCATCAGGAAGTCCATGACCGCCTGCGCCTCCTCGCCTTCGAGGCCGGCACGCGGGAACATGGATTCGGTGATGGCCCTCCACTGCAGCTGCGTGTGGCCGGCCGGATCGCGCGGGCTGTGGCAGACCGTGCAGCGCTCGTAGAACGTCCGCTCGCCTTCCGACATGTCGGCGTAGAGCGAGGCGACGAGGTCGTAGATGCGGTCGAGGCCGAGCTCGTCGTCGTCGATGGCCGCGACCTCGTAGTCCTCGACGATCGCCGGCTTGTCGTAGGCCTTGTTCGGGCTCTCCGGGTCCTCGCACTTGCGGATCGACACCAGCGCCGTGTTGGCGGTGTTGGCCTGGCTCAGGCCCGACGCCCTCGTGGTCGAGGTCAGGAAGTTGACCAGACCCGAGTTGCAGCGGCCCTTGCTGTCGAGCTGCGGCCAGCCGCCCTCGTAGATCGACACCACGCCCGGCATGATCTCGTCCGAGACCACCGCGCCGGCGATGACCGTGCCGCGCTCGTTGTAGACCTCGACCAGATCGCCTTCCGCGATGCCGCGTTCCTCGGCGTCCTTCGTGTTGATGCGGACGGGCTCGCGGCCCTGCACCATATAGAGGTCGCGCAGCCGTTCGGAGTTGGCCATCTGACTGTGCAGCCTGTACCACGGGTGCGGGCTGACGAGGTGGAGCTGGCCTTCCCTTGCATTGCCGAGATATTCGGCCGGCTCGAGCCACATCGGCATGCCGGGGCAGTCCTCGATGTTCAGCTCGGCGATGGTCTCGCAGAACATCTCGATCTTGCCCGACCTGGTGTGCAGCGGGTTGGCCTCCGGGTCGTCGTGGAACGAGCCGTGGCGCACCCACTTGCGCGCCTCCTGCGGGTAGGGCTGGAGCGCGTAGCCCTTCTCCCAGAACTCCTCGAACGAGGTGGTCTGCGACGCCGTGGTCCGCGAATAGGCAAGCTTGATGATGTCGATGTATTCGGGGAACTGCTCCTCCTCGACATAGGGTATCCGCATGCCGATCAGATCGGCGAGGTCGGCGAAGATGTCCCAGTCGTTGCGGCTTTCCTCGATCGGGTCGATCACCTTCTTCATCGCGTAGATGCGGTCGTTGGAGTAGGTGCCGCCGACGCTGATGTCGTCGCGCTCCAGCGTCGAGGCCGCCGCGAAGACGATGTCGGCCCAGCGCGTCGCCGCCGTCCACCACACGTCCTGGCTGATGATGGTCTCGACCTTCCGCAAGGCCCGGATCAGCCGGTTGGTGTCCTGCTGGTGCGACATGAAGTTGTTGCCGGAGTTGTAGATCAGCTTCACGTCCGGGAACTTGCGCGGGATGCCGTTGTAGGAGATTTCCTTGCCCGGATTCTCCAGCGCGTCGGTCAGGCGGCCGGCCGGCACCGCATATTCGGTGACGAGGTTGCGGCCCTGGCTGATGGCGTTCGGCGTCCCGCCGCCTGACTGCGGCATGCCGCCATTGCCGTAGTGCCATGAGAAGCCGACGCCCTGACCGGGCTTGCCGATCTTGCCGGTCAGCGCCGCGAAGTTGATGATCGCCCAGTGCGTCAGCTCGCCGTGATGGGCGCGCTGCAGCGACCATGCGCCGGCGATCTCCGTCTTCGACTTCGCGAGCAGTTCGGCCAGTTCGCGGATCTTCGCCGCGTCAATGCCGGTGATCGCGGCCGCCCATTCGGGCGTCTTCGGCGTGCCGTCCGTCTCGCCCTTGACATAGGCGATCCACTTGTCCGCGCCGACGGTGTATTTCGCCATGTAGTCCCTGTCGTCGAGGCCCTGCTCGATGACGTGGTAGGCCATGGCCAGGAACAGCGCGACGTCGGTGTTGGGGACGATCCTGACCCATTCCGCGTTCAGATAGGTGTCCGAGCCCGTCTTCTGCGGGTTGATCGAGATGAACTTGCAGCCGTTGTCGCGGATCTGCTCCCACGGCGTATACATGCCGTGGTCGGCGACGGTGTATTCGATGCGGTTGTTCTTGATCGGGTCGCAGCCGACGAGGACGAACACCTCGGTGTTGTCGCGGATGACCTCCCACGCCGTCTGGGCCGAGTAGACCTCCATGTCGCCGATGACGTGCGGCAGGCTGATCTGGCTCGCGCCGGCCGAGTAGTCGCCGATCGTGTTGGTGCAGCCGCCGATCAGGTTAAAGAACTTGCCCTGCAGCACGTTGGGCCGCATGATGCCGGCATGGCTCCAGCCGCCGTAGGAGGTGGACAGGATCGCCTGGTTGCCGTGTGCCTCGATGGTGTCGACGATGGCCTTGGCCGCGAGCTTGAGCGCGGTGTCCCAGTCGACGCGAACGAACTCTTCCTTGCCGCGCAGCTCGGGCTTGGTGTCGCCGGTGCGCCAGCCTTCCAGATAGGACTTGCGGACCATCGGATAGTTGATGCGCGTCTTGTCGTAGGCGCGGTCGAGCACGCCGTAGAGCAGCATCTCCGTCGGGCGCTGGTCGAGCTCGGGGATGGAGTTGATGCCGACGATGCGGCCGTCGCGCACGATGGCCTCGAACGGGCCGTAGTGGCTGGCGTGGAAGACGCGGTCGAGCGAGAAGGAATTCGGGTCGAGCCCGGAAGCGATGGCGGTGCTGCCGAGCAGCCACTTCGCTCCCAGAGCTGCGGTGCCGCCTTGCAGGAAGTGGCGGCGATTCATATTGACGAATGTCATGGCGGGCCTCCGATCTTGGGTGCATCCGGAAGCTAGGTTTCGGGGCGCCCGAAGCGGTTGATCGGAAGCAAGGCCCCCTGTGAAACGATGTAAAGAGATGTAAAGAAAGCTCATGCCCGCCCACATTCTCATCGTCGAGGACGACCGCACCACGCGCATGCGGCTGGGGGCCTATCTGCGCACGCTCGGCTACCGCGTGACCGAGGTCGAGGATGCGGAGACGATGCAGGAGGTGATCGACGCCGACCCGCCCGAGCTGCTGCTTCTCGACATCAATCTCGAAGGCAAGGACGGGCTGACCATCACCCGCGAGCAGCGCGCGGTGTCGCGGGTCGGCATCATCCTGCTGACCGCGCGCAGCGACCAGGTCGACCGCATCGTCGGGCTGGAGATGGGCGCGGACGACTACGTCACCAAGCCGTTCGACAAGCGCGAGCTGGCGGCGCGCATCAAGGGCCTGCTCGCCCGCATCGCCGACATCGGCGGCCCGCCGCCGGCCGGCGAGCCGGTCGAGATATTCGGCCCGTGGCGGCTCGACCGCATCCGCCATCGCCTCGTCTCGGCGGCGCGCGTCGAGCCGCTGAGCAAGTTCGAGTTCAACCTCGTCGACATCCTGACGCGCTATCCGGGCCAGACGCTGAGCCGCGCGCGGCTGAACAAGCTGATCGGCCGCGGCGACCTGCGCCACGGCGACCGCACCATCGACGTGCTGATCGGCCGCCTGCGCAGGAAGATCGAGGCGGACCCGGAAAATCCGGAATGGATACTGACACGGCAGGGCGAAGGCTACTGCTTCGCCGACGCCGGATCGAGGTGAAGCCCCGCGCGGGCGGCGGCAGCGCACAGCGTCGCGGCCGCCTGCGCAGCGGCCGGTCCGAGCGCTTCGAGCGCCGTGCCGTCGTCCTCCTCGATGCGGCGGAGGAGGTCGCACAGCCCGTCGAGCGCGAAATTGGCCGACGCGCCCTTGAGGCGGTGGGCGACCTTGCGCCGCTCCTCGGCCGTGCCGGCGCTCAGGATGGCCTCGACGGCGGCCGGGAGGTCCTGAAGGTAGCTGCCGACGATGACGCTCACCGTCTCGGCGCCGAGGTCGGCGACGTCCTCCACGATGCGTAATTCGGGGCCGTCTGCGGCGTCGTCGGCAGTCGGTGGCGCCTGCTCGGAAAGGAGCGCGGCCAGCGCCCGCGGCGACAGCGGCTTCATCAGCACATGGTCGACGCCGAGCTCGGCGCGGGTCCCGGCGTCGTCAGTCACCAGATCGGCGGTCAGGACGGCGACGCGCGCGCCCTTGCGCTCGATCTGCGCGGCGAGCCGCGCGCCCTGGATGTCGGGAAGGTGGAGGTCGAGCAGGATGAGGTCGAACTCTCCCCGGACCGCCGCGACCAGCGCTTCCGCTCCGGTCGCAGCCTCCACGACCGTGGCGCCGAACCGTTCGAGGTAGCTGCGCGCCACCAGCCGGTTGACGGCGTGGTCGTCGACGACGAGCACGCGCCGTCCCTCCGCGATCCGGGCGGCAGGCAGCGCGTCGTCGGGCGCCGTCGCCGCCGGGTCTCCCTCGGGCAGCGACAGGGTCAGGGTGAAGCGGCTTCCGACGCCCGGCTCGCTCTCGACCGTCAAGCCGCCGCCCATCGCATCGGTCAGCTGCCTCGCGACGGCGAGACCGAGGCCCGTGCCCTCGATCCCCTTGCGGCGGGCGTCGCCGGTGCGGCCGTAGACGTCGAAGGCGTGCTGCGTCTCCTCGCGCGTCATGCCGACGCCGGTGTCGCTGACCGCGAAGCTGACCACGTGCCCGCCGCCTTCCGGCGCGGGGCCGTGATCGATCTGGAGCACCACCAGGCCCTGCTCGGTATATTTGACCGCGTTCGAGATCAGGTTGCCGAGGACCTGCCTGATGCGAAGCGCGTCGCCCACCAGCGTCGCCGGCAGGGTGTCGGCGATGCGGACGTCCGCGGCCAGGCCCTTCTCCCCGGCGAGCGTGCGCAGATGGTCGCCGAGCTGGGCGGCGAGCCGCCGCGGGTCGAAGGCGACGCTGCTTTCGTTGCGGATGCCTTCCTCGCCGCTCGCAAAGGCGAGGATGTCGCTGGTCAGCTCCTTGAGGTCGTCGGCCGAGGCGAGCGCGGCCTGCAGCCTCTGCCGCCTTGCCGGGCGCTCCTCGTCGGCGGCCAGCAGGCGGAGCATGCCGATGACGCCGTTCAGCGGCGTGCGGATCTCGTGGCTCATGCGGGCGAGGAAATGGGTCTTGGCGCGGTTCGCCTCCTCCGCCTCGGTGCGGGCCGCGTCCGAGACGTGCATCTCCTGCACCACGTCCGCGGTGCGCGCCCTCACTGCCTCCTCGAGGCTGCGGCGCAGGTTCGCCGCTTCCAGCGAGCGCCGGCGCAGCACGTTCAGCGCCTTCTCCAGCCTGCCGATCTCGTCGGGGCCGGTGATCGCCAACGGCTCGCCGAACCTGCCCTGCGCCACCTGCACGATGCGGCTCGCCACCGCGCCGAGCCGGCCGACGATGCGCCGGCGCGCATAGAGCCAGATGAAGGTGCCGGCGAGAACCGCGAAGGCGGTCGCCAGCGCTAGCGCGGTGCCGAGCGCGAAGGAAAGGCGCGAGACGGAGGATATCCGCTCCAGCGTCGCCGCGCGCGACTTGTCGCGCAGCCGCTGCGCCTCGGAGGTGAGGGCGTCGAGCTCGTCGTCCAGCGCCGCCGACACGGCGGCGAGCTCGGCCTCGATCTCGATCAGCCGGCGGCGCAACGGCAGCAGCCCCTCGCC
>JACZJD010000565.1 GCA_014860725.1 Aquamicrobium sp. | reverse complement strand
CCGCTGCTCGTCGTGTGCGCGGCCTTCATGGCGGCCTTCTACGGCGTCTATGCCTATATCGGCGACCATCTGCATCGCGCGCTCGGCCTGCCGCTCAGCGTCAACGGCCTCGTGGCGCTGTCCTACGGGCTGGGCTTCGGCGGGGCGGCATTCCTCGACCGGTTCATCGACCGCTTCGGCGCAGCGCGGCTGCTGCCGCGCATACTGGCCGCGGTCGCGGCCGTCTATGCCGCCATGGTCGCCGCGAGCGGGTCGTGGACCGGCATGGTGGCCGTCGTCTTCCTGTGGGGGGCTATGAACCATTTCGGGCTGAACGTGCTGATCGCCAGGCTGACGGCGCTCGACCCGGCGCGGCGCGGGGCGATGATGGGCTTCTACAGCGGCGTCACCTATCTGGCGATGTTCGCCGGCACGCTCGGCTTCGGCCAGCTCTATGGCGGCTCCGGCTTCGCGGCGCTGGCGGCGACGGCGGCCGCCCTGATGCTGGCCGCCGCCGGCTTCGCCGTTACGACGGCGAGACGCCGAGAAGGCCCTGCAGGGCGAGAAGGGTGAAGATCGAGGCGGCCAGCATGCCGCCGAAGACGGCGCTCGCCGTGCCCGGACCCTTCTCCAGCGCCGCGTCGGTCAGCCGCCAGTAGAGCACCAGCGTGACCAGGAAGACGACGAGCGACAGGCTCGCGGCAAGGTCGGACGCGGCGGGCGCGACGATGCGCAGCAGCGACACCGGCAGCGTCATCCAGACGAAGATCGCCGAGGCCCAGTTGCTGGCGACGACGAAATGGACGAAGCGGGCGCGCAGGCCGGCATAGCCGGCGACGGCGGCGAGGCCGACGAGCGGCAGCACCCAGGCGCCGACATCGACGATCGCCAGCCGCACCAGCATGGAAAGGCGCATGCCGAAGCCGGCACCGGCCCCGGACAGCTCGCCCGCCAGCGGCACCCAGCTCGCGAGCATGGCCGGCCCCGCCACCACGATGGCGAAAAACGAGTTCCAGAACCCGTCGAGCGTGAGGTCGAGCAGGCGCAGGCCGTCGCGCTTGCCAGTCATCATGCGCCAGGCGCCGTAGAGCTGCCGGTATATGTCTTCGGCGGGAGGCATCTCAGCCGAACCAGTCCTCGAGGAAACGCCGGTAGATCCGCGTCAGCGTCTCCAGATCGGCGAGCGCCACCCGCTCGTCCACCATGTGCATGGTCTTGCCGACCAGCCCGAACTCCACCACCGGGCAATAGTCCTTGATGAAGCGCGCATCCGACGTGCCGCCCGAGGTGGAAAGCGCCGGCCGCCTGCCCGTCGCCGCCTCGATGGCGGCGGAAAGGCCCGACACCAGCTTCCCGTCGCGCGTCAGGAAGACGTGGCTGGGGCGGTCGCGCCAGGTGAGCTCGAAAGCGATTTGATCCTCCTTGCCCGGCCGCAGCCGGCCGCGCCGCGCCGCGCCGTCGAGCCGGTTGTGGATCTCGGCCTGCAGCGTCTCGACCGTCCACGTGTCGTTGAAGCGCACGTTGAAGGTCGCCGTCGCCCGCGCCGGGATGACGTTGGTCGCCCGGTTGCCGACATCGACGGTGGTGATCTCGAGGTTGGACGGCTGGAAGTTCCCGGTGCCCTCGTCCAGCGCCGGATGCAGCAGCGCGTCGAGCAGTGTGACGAGCCCGCGCACGGGATTGTCGGCGAGATGCGGATAGGCGACGTGGCCCTGCCGGCCGTGCACCACGACGTCGCCGGTCAGCGAGCCGCGGCGGCCGACCTTGACCATGTCGCCGAGCGCGTCCGGGTTGGTCGGCTCGCCGACGATGGCCGCGTCCCAGCTCTCGCCGCGCGCCGCCGCCCATTCGAGCAGCTTCACCGTGCCGTTGACGGCGGGGCCCTCCTCGTCGCCGGTGACGAGCAGCGACACCGAGCCCTTCGGCGCGCCCTGCGCCTCGACATGGCGGGCGAGCGCCGCCACGAAGCAGGCGATGCCGCCCTTCATGTCCACCGCGCCGCGCCCGTACATGAACCCGTCCGCGACGGCGGCCGAGAAGGGCGGGTGCGTCCAGTCGGCCTCGTCGCCCGGCGGCACGACGTCGGTGTGGCCGGCGAACATCAGGTGCGGGCCGTTGCCGCTGAGCCGCGCGTAGAGGTTCTCGACGTCGGGCGTGCCGTCCTCGCGGAAGACCGGCCGCTCGACGGCGAAGCCCAGCGGCGCCAGCATCTCCGCGAGCGCGGACAGCGCCCCGCCCTCGTCCGGAGTGACGGACGGGCAGCGGATCAGGGCGGCGAGGTTTGTGGCGGGGTCTGTCGGCAGGCTCATGGTGAGCCAAGGGATAGTCCAAACGCGGGCGTCTGTCACCGTACAGACGCGGCCGCCGCTCGGACCAGGCCCGGCCGGCTGCGGCTATTTCGGCGCGTTGGTGCGCGCCCCGTACTTGTTGGGGCCGGGCGTTCCGGGAATGAGGCACAGCGCCAGATAGGCGACCAGCCCCGCGAACATGAACAGCAGCGCGAAGAAGCCGGACTTGCCGAAATCGTGGATGCGCTTGGCGGCGAGCGCGATATGGGCGAGCTGGCCGAGCAGGAAGATGCCGCTCTGGAAGTTGGTCATCGGCGACAGCACCAGCGTCTCGGACGGGTCGAAATTGCCGTTGGCCAGCGTGCCGAGGAAGGGCTGGAGGTAGCGGTAGACCACGAACATCTGCACGACGAAGACGAACAGCCCGGCCAGCGCATAGACGCTGCGGTCTATGCGCCCGGAAAAGCCGAGGAAGAGCCAGGCCATCTGCATCATGACGAGATATCCGCTTCCTGCATCAGCCCAGCATGGCGTCAGTCGCGCAGCAGTTCGTTGATCGAGGTCTTGGAGCGCGTCTTCTCGTCCACCTTCTTGACGATGACGGCGCAGTAGAGGCTCGGACCCGGCTCGCCGTTCGGGAACGGCCTGCCCGGAAGCGTGCCGGCCACCACCACCGAATAGGGCGGCACCTCGCCGTAGAAGACGTCGCCGGTCTCGCGGTCGACGATCTTGGTCGACTTGCCGATGAAGACGCCCATGCCGAGCACCGAGCCCTCGCGCACGATGCAGCCTTCGACCACCTCGGAGCGCGCGCCGATGAAGCAGTTGTCCTCGATGATGGTCGGGCCGGCCTGCATCGGCTCCAGCACGCCGCCGATGCCGACGCCGCCGGACAGGTGCACGTTCCTGCCGATCTGGGCGCAGGAGCCGACCGTCGCCCAGGTGTCGACCATGGTGCCCTCGCCGACCCAGGCGCCGAGATTGACGAAGGACGGCATCAGCACCGCGCCCGGCGCGACATAGGCCGAGCGGCGCACCACGCAGTTGGGCACGGCGCGGAAGCCGGCGCGCTCGAACTCGTTGGCCGACCAGCCGTCGAACTTGGAGGGAACCTTGTCCCACCACACGGCCTCGCCCGGCCCGCCCCTGACCACTTCCATGGGATTCAGGCGGAAGGACAGCAGCACCGCCTTCTTCAGCCACTGGTTGACCTTCCACGCGCCGTCGGCCTGGCGCTCGGCGACGCGGGCCTCGCCGCGGTCGAGCAGGTCGAGCGCATGACCCACCGCCTCGCGCACCTCGCCACGCGTGTCGGTCGAGACGGCGTCGCGCTCGTCGAAGGCCTTCTCGATGGTCTTCTCCAGGGCTGCGAGGTCCGGTCTGGTCATGGAAATGCTCCGCTACACGCGCTGTTAAGGGGTGGGTAATAGGCTTTGATCGACGAGGGTGTCCCCGGGCCGCGCGGAACCTATGCGAAGCGCGGATGGGGGTCAATGACGGGACGCCGCCGCCGGACCCGGCGCGCGGCACGAGACGGGACAGGAAAGCATGAACCCGGAGGAAAAGGCCGGCTGGACGCCGCTGCCGCACTCGCACGAGGATCTGGAGCGCGCCAAGGCCGTACCCGACACGCCGCAGACCCGCGCGCCGGCCTACAAGCTCGCCTGGACCGACGAGGACTTCATGACGCGGCGGGAGCTGCGGCCGGTCCGCCTCCAGCTCGAACTGCTCAAGCCGGAGATGGCGCTCACCGAGCGCGGCATCCGCTCGACGGTCATCCTGTTCGGCGGCGCGCGCATTCCCGAGCCCGGCGGCCCGGCATGGGCGGCCAAGAACGAGACCCAGAAGAAGAACCTCGAGGCCAGCGCCCGCTACTATGCCGAGGCGCGCCAGTTCGCGCGGCTGTGCTCGGAATTTTCCGCCACGACCTACTATCGCGAGTTCGTCATCGTCACCGGCGGCGGGCCGGGCGTCATGGAGGCGGGCAACCGGGGCGCGGCCGACTGCGGCGCGCCGTCGATCGGCCTCAACATCGTGCTGCCGCACGAGCAGGCGCCCAACGCCTACGTCACGCCGGAGCTGTGCTTCAACTTCCACTATTTCGCGATCCGCAAGATGCACTTCATCATGCGGGCGAAGGCCGTCGCCATCTTCCCCGGCGGCTTCGGCACCATGGACGAGCTGTTCGAGACGCTGACGCTGATCCAGACCGGGCGCATGGAGCGGGTGCCGGTGATCCTGTTCGGCAAGGAGTTCTGGAAGCGGGCCCTCGATCTCGATTATCTCGCCGAGCAGGGCACGATCTCGCCCGGCGACCAGCACATCATCGATGCGGTCGACACCGCCGAGGAGGCGTGGAAGATCGTCAGCGACTTCTACGAGCTTCGCTAGGGTTGGCCGCATCGCGGCCGGGAAGCGCTGCCCGTGGAGGCAGCGCCGCCGTGTCGCAGGCGTCGCAGTGGCGGATCGCGCCGGTTTGGGCTATCTGTTGCCCATGAGCACGGCACCCCGCCTCTCCCTGTTCGCATCGCTGCGGCGCGACCGTTTCCTGTTCGCGTTCGTCGGCGCGCTGGTGCTGCTCCTGAACGCGCTGCAGCCGCTCGCCGCGTCGCAGATGCCCGAGGGCGGGCATCTGGCGATCTGCACCACCCTCGGCCTCGACACGCAGGCGGCCTCGTCCGGCGACCTGCCGGCCGGCCCGCTCGACGACTGCCCGATCTGCCTGATCGGCAACGCCTGCGGCGGCATGGCCGGCTACAAGGCGGTGCCGGCATCCTTCGCGGCCTTCCCCGCGCCCGCTGCGCTCATCGCCGCACTTTACACCGCCTCCGGCACGAGCCCCGCCGAGCGGCTCGACGCGCCGCCCCCGGCAATCCGCGCACCCCCGCTTTCAGCCTGAGAAACAGCTGCCCTCTCACAAGGGCGACATTCTGATTTCCAGACGCTGAAAGGAACGACCGTGCGTCATCTACTCATCCAGTTCGCCGCAGCCACCGCGCTGTCGGCGCTATCCATCGCCACCGCCCACGCCCACGCCACGCTCGAAAAGGCCGAGGCCGCCCCCGGCGGCTACAAGGCCGTCGTGCGCATCGGCCACGGCTGCGACGGCCAGCCGACGCATACCGTGCGCGTCGAGGTGCCGGAAGGCTATATCGGCGTCAGGCCGCAGCCCAAGGCCGGCTGGTCGCTCGACATCGAGCGCGGCGACTACGCCCACGCCTACAAGCTGCACGGCCGCGACGTCGCCTCCGGCGTCAAGGCCGTCACCTGGGCGGGCGGCCCGCTCGAAGACGCCCATTACGACGAGTTCGTGCTGTCGGGCACGCTGGCGGCGACGGCCGCCGGCCAGTCGCTGTTCTTCAAGACCGTCCAGACCTGCCCCGAAGGTCAGGTCGCGTGGGACG
>JACZJD010000564.1 GCA_014860725.1 Aquamicrobium sp. | reverse complement strand
CCGCAGCGCCTTGCCCAGCCATTCGGTACGCGGCGCCGCCCCGATGAAGACGAAGACGGCGCGGGCAGGCTCCCGCGTGACGGTGCCGCTGTCGGCGTCGACGACCGAAATCTCCTCAAGCCGGGTTTCGCCGCGCAGTTCCTTGATCGAGGCACGGGTGCGGATGACGATGTTCTCGGTATGCTCCAGCCGGTCGACCAGGTATTGCGACATCGATTCGCCGAGCGACCTGCCGCGCACCAGCATGGTGACACGCGCCGCATAGCGGGCGAGATGGAGCGCCGCCTGCCCCGCCGAATTGCCGGCGCCGACGACGAAGACCTTTTCTCCCTTGACCCCCAGCGCCTCGGTGATCGCTGCACCGTAGTAGAGCCCCGCACCGGCGAGCCGGTCGGCACCGGGCACGTCCAGCATCCGGTATTGTACCCCGGTGGTGACCATCAGCGCCTGCGTGGTCACGCTGGCACCATTCGACAGGCCGATCCGGTGGTAGCCGTTCTCGGTGACCAGCGAGACCGCCTCCATCGGCGCCAGGATTTCCACCCCGAAGCGTCTGGCCTGCGCCACGGCGCGGCGCGCAAGATCGCCGCCGCTGAGGCCGGCGGGGAAGCCGAGGTAGTTCTCGATGGCCGAACTGGTCCCAGCCTGGCCGCCCGGCGCCTCCCGTTCGATTAGCAGCGTTCTCAGCCCTTCGGAGGCGCCATAGACCGCCGCGGCCAGCCCCGCCGGACCGGCGCCGACGATGACGAGATCGTAACTCTCGGCCGCCGCATCGACATGGAGGCCAAGCCTGGCCGCCAGCTCGGCGACGTTCGGCCGCGACAGGGTGCTGCCATCGGCCAGGAGGACGACGGGCAGCTGCGCGTCGCCGAGGCCGGCAAGCGACAGCAGCCCCGCAGCTTCGGCATCGCCCTCGATGTCGAGCCAACGATAGGGGATGAGGTTGCGCGCCAGGAAGTCGCGGATCAGGTGTCCCTCGGCTGCCCAGCGGTCGCCGATCACGCGCACGCCTTCGAAGACCGGGCGGAAACCGGCGCGCCAGTCGTCCAGGAGGTCGTCCAGCACCGGGAAGAGCAGCTCCTCGGGCGGGTGCCAGGGTTTCATCAGGTAGTGGTCGAGCCTCACCTCGTTGATCGCGCGAATCGCGGCCTCGGTATCGGCATAGGCGGTGAGCAGCACGCGCTTGGCCTCCGGAAAGAGTGGCAGCGCCTCTTTCAGAAGCTCGATCCCGGTCATCTGCGGCATGCGCTGGTCGACGATGAGGAGCGCCAGCACGTCGCCCCTGAGCCGGATTTCGCGCAATTCCTCCAGCGCGGCGACGCCGGATTCCGCCCGCAGGATTCGGTAATCGGCACCGTAGCGCCTGCGCAGATCGCGGCCGACGGCGGCGAGAACGGAAGGTTCGTCATCCACCGCGAAGATGATGGGCTTGTCCATGTCAGGCCATCTCCACGGGCGTATCGGGTCGGGGCACGGTCTCGAAACTTGCGCGGAGGGCAGCTGACTCGGCCCGCGCTGCCTCCGCCTCCTCGCCGCGGCCCTGCGCCGCGCGCAGTTCGGCGAGGACTTCCAGTGCGTCGGCGATGCGCGATGCCATGTGGCGTTCGCGGAAGAGTGCCAGCGCGTCGGCGATCAGGTGGTCGGCCTCGTCCAGCCGGCCGAGCTTTTGCAGAGCCTGGGCGAGTTGCATGCCGAAGGCGGCTGCGCCGAAATCGTCGCCGCTCGAGCGGGTGAGGTTCATGGAGTCCCGCATCCGGTCGAGCGCGGTGGCCTGTCCCTGTTCGAACTGCACTCCGGCGATGCTGCCAGAGATATAGTTGGAGAAGACTTGCATCGCCTCGGTCCGGGCATTGCGGGCGGCGGCAAGCGACTTCTCGAAATCGGCCAGCGAGTCCTCGATCTGGCGCAGCCCCATATGGCTGCGGCCGAGGCCGAAATAGGCGGCGCAGACGCATTCGAATCCGTTCGCTTTACCGGCAAGCTCGGCGCCGATGCTGCTGTGTTCGGCCGCCTTCTCCCACTCGCCCATCTCCAGATAGGCCTGGCTCACCCCGATATGGATGTCGGCCTTCTTCACCGGCGAGATCGTCTCGGCCTCGGTGGCGAGGGCACGCTGGATTTCCAGCCGCGCCTCTGGGAAGCGCCCGAGCCGCGCCAGCGAGGCCGCCAGCGAGGCGATGGCATGGCCGCGTACGTCGCTGAGCCGGTGGGCGACCGAAAGTTCGATCACCTCCTTCAGCGCCGCGACTGCCGCCTCGGGGTTGCGGTCGGCCAGGAAGAATGTCGAGACGAAAAGCGGCAGCAGCATGAGCTGCTCGTCGCCGATCTCCTCGGCCAACCCGCGGCTTTCGAGCACATAGGGTATCCCCCGCGTCGGGTGACCGATCAGCATGTGCACATTGCCGAGCCAGGAGAGGGCCAGCGCCAGCCGTGGCTTGTCCTCCGCCTCCCGGGCGACGGCGACGGCGCGCTCCATCGCCTCGATCGCGCCTTCGTAGCGGTTGAGCTTGTGGCGGACGATGAGCCACGCGATCGTGGAATCGATCAGCGTCGCCGGGTCGGGGTCCGGCATCCGCA
>JACZJD010000563.1 GCA_014860725.1 Aquamicrobium sp. | reverse complement strand
GTCATGGGGAATGTCTCCACAAACGGGCACGGCCCGGCGGGATGCCGGGCCGTGAGGTGAGGGGGCGCAGGGCGGCCGGGGCCGCCCTGCGGGGATCGGGTCATTCGGCGGCGACGAGCGGTGCCGGATCGTCGTCGGCATCGGAGGCGTCGTCCCCGTCGCGGCGCTTGAGGAAGGCCGGGATCACGTCGTCCGTATCCGCTTCCGCGTCCTCTCCGGCGAGGAAGGCCGGGAGTGCGATGTCGCTCTCGTCTTCCCCGGCGGGGGCCTCCGGCCCCTCGCCGGTCTCCTCGACCGCGAGGCGCAGGGGTTCGGGCAACCAGCCGGTATTGGCCAGCCGCTCCTCGGCTTCGGCCGCCATCTTGTCCTTCTTCTCGAAGGCGAGCAGGCTGGCGATGTGGTCGCCCACGGCCTCGGAGACGGCTTCGAGGATTTTCCGCTTGGTGATGCGGCCGAAATAGTTGGCGACGGTCGGGCGGAACCCTGCTTCCGCCATGTCCAGGCCGGTCACGCGGGCGAGGCGGTCGGCCTCGGCCATCCGGGTGCGAAGCCCGGCTTCGGAAATCCCCGACGCGCTGAGGGGGTTCGGCCGCTCATAGAGCGCATTGATGCCGAAGGAGACGCAATGGGCGAGGAGCGCCATGCGGCTGGCGTCGTCGAGGGCGTCGAGCCAGTCCCACAGGTCGTCGGGATCGGCCGGCAGGTCGGCCTTCCAGCCTTCGTGCCGCTGGTCGATCTCCTTGGCATAGGGGCTGTGCTTGAGGTCCACGCCTTGTTCGCTGCAATAGACCT
Organism: Aquamicrobium sp.; assembly: GCA_014860725.1. Next base: position 2,156 of record JACZJD010000563.1, on the reverse strand, counting down.
CCTGGACCGAGACCCGGACGGCCGAGCCATAGGTGGACCGCTTGAAGGTGTCGCGGACCAGGCGGTGCAGCAGCGCCGTCACGGCGATATGCGGGTTGGCCCCCACGGCGTTGCGCAGCGCGATGGTGCGATGCGCCGTCAGCTCGGCCACCAGCCGTTCCGGCAGAGGCTTGACGGCCTCCTCCCCGTCCTCCGTCCCTACCGGCTGGCCGCCGATGGTGACGGTGGTGCGCTCGGCGTCCGGCGCGCCTGCGCCATCCGTATCGCCACCGGCATCCGCTTCGGGCGTCGCGGCCTCCACGGAATCGCCCTCGACGGTCTCGACCGGCTCGTCCTCCGGACGGACCCAGCCGCGATCGACCAGCAACTCGCCGTCTTCATCGACCGTGACGAAGACGCCGGCAATGGCGATGTCGGCGGGGTCATAGACGGCGGGGCGGCGCTCGAAGGCTTCGAGCAGGTTCTCGATCTCGCCGAGGCGCTTGTCGGCCTCGTCGGGCAGTTCGTCATAGTCGGCATATTTCGCCTCGAGACGCTCCTGCTCCTTGCGCAGCTTCTCGCGTTCCCGACGTTCTGCGGCCGTCAGTTCGGTCGGCTTGCCGATGACGGCGCGCAGCTCGTAGTGATAGCCGTAGGGAAGTTCGAGATCGGCGGCGACCCACTTCCAGCCCTCGGCCGCCACCTCGTCGGCCGCGGCCTTGAGCTTTTCGGCGACCAGCCGGTCGAGAAGCGGCACGTCCTCCAGCCAGCCCTCCTCGTCATCGTCGAAGAGGTAGCGCGGCAGGACCGGACCGCCCGCCGCCATGTAGGCGTCGAGGCCGACGAAGCGCGCGCGCTTGTCGGAGGAGGGAACGGTGGTCTCGGTCAGCATGTTGCGGATGCGCCAGGGTTCTTTGTTATGCGACTGCCGCACGGCGTCCCAGACCTGCTCCTGGCGGGCGTGGTCGGGATTGCGGGTGAACGCCTCCAGCATGGCCAGCGTCATGCCGTTCTCGGCATAGACGTCGAGCAGCCTTGGGGAGACTGCGGTGAGGCGCAGGCGCTGCTCGACATAGCGCGGCGTCGTGAGATAGGCGCTGGCGACCTCTTCGACGGTCATGCCGCCATTGACCATGCGCGTGAAGGCGCGGAACTGGTCGAGCGGATGCAGACCGAGGCGCCAGGTGTTTTCGGCGAGCGAGTCGTCGACCGCCGTGGTCTTGGCGTCCGCCTTCTTGACGATGCAGGGGACCAGGCCGTCGGCGGGGAAGCGGCCGGCCTCGACCAGACGCGCGATGGCCCTGTGACGGCGGCCGCCGGCCGGGGTCTCGAAATCGCCGGTCTCGTTGCCATCGGCGTCGAGGATGGCGCGGACATTGAGGCCCTGGATCAGATCCTCGCGGCGCTCGATGTCATGTGTGAGGTCATCCACCCCGGCTTCGGCGTCGATCTCGCGCACATTGTCGCTCGACAGATGGATGCGGTTGAAGGGAATATCGCGTGCCCGCGAGAACTCGATCAGTGCGAGGGAGGGCTTCTTCTTGGCAGCTCGGGCCATGGTGGTTTCTCCGCGACGGGCGCCGAGAGCCTCTCTCTCGACCCTAAACCCGTCACGAAAATCCCCTCCCTCCTCCTCCTCTCGCCGCAGTTGCCGCCGTCGCCGCCGCCCGATAGCGGGCAGCGCCATCGCCATGCGCGAAACGGTCGGGGTCAGTCGCGGGGATGGCGCGGCCGTGGCGCGTTGACGCCGTATTTCCTGCGAAGCGCCTCGATGGCGCGTTCCTGTCGCCCAGCCCTGCGGTCGAGTCGCACCAGCTCGGCGCCGGCCAGGCCGGCGAGGGTCTCGATGACGCGGCTGTATGCGGCCTCGTCGGCGCCTGTCCATCGGGTCATGCGCCGATGATAGGCCCGCGATTTCGGCCTGCTGCGAATGGTTTCGGCCTCCGCGCGGTCGCGCAGGCCCCGTTCGATGGCGTCGATATTGCGCCTTGTCTCGGCCAGGCGTTCTTCCATGCGCACGAGGGCGGCGCGCAGCGCGTCACGAGTCATCATGGCGATCTCCATGCATGCGGGAAGCCGGCCCGTAGGGCGGGCGCGGCGACGTTTGCGAAGGGGAATGGCGTCCCGGCCGCGCGGCACGCCGGACGATGACGGGCCTTGTATCGGCCGCCTGGGCG
>JACZJD010000562.1 GCA_014860725.1 Aquamicrobium sp. | reverse complement strand
CATGTCGCCTCGACGGCCGAGATCGGGCAGATCCATATCGGCAAGATCGAGAAGAAGGGCCGCGAGAACCGCCGCTTCCACATCCGTTTCGGCCCTCTGCCTTCGAGCCAGGAGACGCCTCAATGAGCCAGATCAGCCCCTTCGTGGTTTCCGCCGACTGGCTTCAGGAGCGGCTGGAAAAGCCCGGTTTGTCGATCGTCGACGGCGCGTGGTATCTGCCGGCGCAGGGGCGCGACGCGCGCGCCGAGTATCAGGCGGCGCATATTCCCGGCGCGGTCTTCTTCGACCACGACAAGGTGGTCGAGCCGGGCTCGGACCTGCCGCACACGCTGCCCTCGCCGAGGCTGTTCGCCCAGTTCGCCTCGTCGATGGGCATCGACGAGAAGGACGAGATCGTCGTCTATGACGGGCCGGGCTTCTTCTCCGCGCCGCGCGTGTGGTGGATGTTCCGGCTGATGGGCGCGAAGGACGTCTACGTGCTCGACGGCGGCTTCGACCGCTGGAAGGCCGAAGGCCGCCCGGTGACGGCGGAGACGACGAAGATCGCCTCTTGCTTCTTCGAGGTCGACTGCGATCCGTCGCGCGTCGTCTCCTTCGAGGAGATGCGACGGATCGTGGACGGCAAGACCGCCCAGATCGCCGATGCGCGGCCGGCCGGGCGCTTCGCCGGGACCGATCCCGAGCCGCGCCCGGGCGTGCGCGGCGGCCACATGCTGGGCGCGAGGAACGTGCCGGCGACGTCGCTCTCGCGCGACGGCAGCCTGCTTCCGGTGCCGGAATTGCGCGCCGCGCTCGAGGCCGCCGGCCTCGACCTCACGAAGCCGGTCGTCACCTCCTGCGGTTCCGGCGTCACCGCGGCGGTCGTGTCGCTGGCGCTGGAATCGGTCGGCCATCCGCAGCACCGGCTCTACGACGGGTCGTGGAGCGAATGGGGCGGGCGCAGCGATACGCCCGTCGTGACCGGCGATGACTGAGCTCGCGCTCGACGCGGACGGCCTGCTCGACGCGCGCGTGACCCATCTGGAGATGCTGGCGCCGCCCGCGGTGCGGGTGCCGATGCCGCTCGGGCCGAACCTCGCGGTGCTGCGCGCGCGGGCGATGCCGCTCGCCTTCTACCGCTACCTCTACGAGCAGGTCGGCAAGGCCAGCCACTGGGCCAAGCACCGCGCGCTCGACGACGAGGCGCTTGCGGCCATCGTCCATGCCGAGGCGACGGAAATCCGGGTTCTCTACGTCGACGGCTCGCCCGCCGGCTTCTTCGAGCTCGACCTGCGCCTGCCGGGCGAGGCGGAAATCCGCTATTTCGGCCTGACGCCGGATTTCCAGGGCAGGGGGCTGGCGCGGTTCTTCCTGTCGGAAGCGGTGTTCGCGGCCTTCGCGCATGCGCCGGAGCGGGTGGTGATCCAGACCTGCACGCTCGACAGCCCGCGCGCGCTGCAGCTCTACCAGCGCATGGGCTTCGCGCCCTATGCGTGGTCGCAGGAGAAGGTCGCGCCGTGGCTCTAGGAATGGGCCGTTAAGGTTTCTGAACCGCAGATAACAGGCCGTTCAGGATCGCTTCAGCCGGCCGGTGCGAAAGTCGCGGCCATCAGAGCGTTCAGAGGCCCCGAAGGAGACGACCATGATCCGCCGCATTCTCATCGCCACCACCGTTGCCGCCATCGTCCTGCCCGGCGTCGCCGCGGCACAGCAGCGCGACACCCCGCGCGACACGCGGCGCGAGATGACGCGCGAGGCGCCGCGCGAGATGCCGTCGGCGGACCGCATCCTGCGCCAGCTCGAGGCCGCGCCCAAGGTTCGCGTCGCCCCGCAGCGCCGCGTCACCGTGCAGGAGTTCAAGCGCCGGCCCGACCTGCGCCGCGCCGCGCCCTCCATCGAGATCCAGTCGATCAACTTCGAGTTCGGCTCGGCCGAAATCCCCTATTCGCAGTACCGCAAGGTCGAGCAGATCGCCGACGCCCTCAAGCGTCTGATGTCGCGCCGCCCCGGCACGCGCATCCTGATCGAGGGCCACACCGACGCGGTGGGCTCGAATGCCTCGAACCTCGCGCTTTCCGAGCGCCGCGCCGCCTCGCTGAAGCGCGTGCTGGTGCGCGAGTTCGGCATCCCGTCGCGGGCGCTGGAGACCGTCGGCTACGGCGAGGAGTATCTGCTGGTGCCGACGCAGTACGAGAACTGGGAGAACCGCCGCGTCACGCTGCGCCGCGTCGACGAATTCCTGCGTTGACGGGGCGTTGACCGAGCGTTGATCCGGCGCCGATCTGGCCCAAAGTGAGACAGCGATTACCACTTCCCACTTTCCCGGATCGTGCTATGCCAAACGACAGACATTCGCGCGGACTTATGCCCCCCTCCGTTCGCGCGGTCTCCCGACCCGCCGGTTGCCCCCCAACTGGCGGGTCGCGGCGTCATGGCCCTGCCTGAACGCCCGCCTGCCCCCTTGTCCGAACCGCTGTAAGCCTTTCCGGCGCGCCTTCAGGCCATGTCCGGCTTGAGGCCGACATGGGTGTTGTCGACCACCTCGCGCAGCGCGAAGGACGAGTTGATCTTGATGACGTGCGGCATGGCCGTCAGCCATTCCTTGTGGATGCGCTCGTAGTCGTTGAGGTCGCGCGCGGCGATGCGCAGGATGTAATCGTACTCGCCCGACATCAGATGGCACGACAGCACGTTGGGGCAGCGTTTCACCGCGGCCTCGAAATCGGCCAGCGTCTTGCCGAACTGCCCCGACAGCGAGATGTGGACGATGGCCGTCATGCCGTGGCCGAGTGCGGCGTTCGACAGGCGCGCATGGTAGCCGCGCACCACGCCTTCCTTCTCCAGATTGTCCAGGCGGCGGGAGCAGGCGGATTGCGACAGGCCGACCTTCTCGGCGAGGGCGGCGTTGGAGATGCGCCCGTCCTTCTGGAGAGCCTCCAGAATGGCGATATCGATCCTGTCCAGCGACATATGCCGAATTTCCTCCTGCCAAAGCGGAATTTTGCGCAAGGATACACGAATAGTACCTGTGCGAACACTCCCATTCGCAAGCACGTTCGGCGCATCCTGTGTCACCGTATACCGTTTCCGGCGACGAAAGCGCAGCAGGAGGAGATCGGATGCGAGTCGGCTGTACCAGAGAGATCAAGAACCACGAATATCGCGTCGGGCTGACGCCCGGCTCGGTGCGCGAATACGTCGCCCACGGCCACGAGGTCGTGGTGGAGACCGGCGCGGGGGCCGGCATCGGCGCCGACGACGCGGCCTATCGCGCGGCGGGCGCGCGCATCGCCGCCGACGCGGCCGAGGTGTTTTCCACCTGCGACATGATCGTCAAGGTCAAGGAGCCGCAGCCGCAGGAGTGGGTGCAGTTCCGCGAGGGCCAGATCCTCTACACCTATCTGCATCTGGCGCCCGACCCGGAGCAGACGCGGGGGCTGGTCGAGTCCGGCGTCACCGCCATCGCCTACGAGACGGTGAC
>JACZJD010000561.1 GCA_014860725.1 Aquamicrobium sp. | reverse complement strand
GGTCGGCGCGATGAGCAGCACCGAGCGCCCGGCCTGCGCATGGGCGAGGAGCCTAAGCTGATGCGGCCGCGCCGCCCAGCCGCGCGCCGCGAACCAGCGCCGGAAGCGCTCGGGCAAAAGGGACGATTCGGGCGGGGCGATGTCGGACACCGCCAACAGGTAATACCGGGAAGGCGATGCGCCAAGACGGGACCGGATGCCCGGCCAACGGCCGCGCGGATGCGTCCTTCAAGGCTCGAACCCCGGAGGGAGGACGGGCCGCACGCACCCGCCCCCGATCCGTTATGCGGATACACCCTCTCCACCGCGTCATCCCGGCCAAGGGCGCGAAGCGCCCGCAGAGCCGGGACCCATTGGCCGCAACATCGTCGGGCGCGGCCCGGTCCTCGCGCTGGCGCACTTCAGGACCGTCTCGCAAGCCTTGAACCCGGCCGTGCCGCTCAATGGGTCCCGGCTCTCGCTCCGCTCGGCCGGGATGACGGCGGAGATGCGGACGCTACTTGCTTCGGGCCGCGTGCTCTGTCCCCATTATCGGATGGGCGGCTATGTCTATATCCTCGCATCGCGAAAGAACGGCACGCTGTATACCGGCGTAACGGCCGATCTCGAACAACGCATGTGGCAGCATCGTGAGGGCGAGCGAAAGGGCTTCACAAAGGATTACGTCGTCACGCGGCTGGTCTGGTATCGCGACTATGCCGATATCCGCGATGCCATCGACGAAGAAAAGCGCATCAAGAGGTGGCGGCGGAAATGGAAGCTCGAGCTGATCGAGGCCATGAACCCGCAATGGCACGATCTCTATGACACGCTGAATTCCTGACGCCGCAGTCCCGCCGCCGTCATCCCGGCCGAGCGGAGCGAGAGCCGGGACCCATTGAGCGGCGCGGCCGGGTTGTGGGCTCGCGCAACGGCCCGACACGCGCCACGGCGAGGGCCGGGCCGCGCTTGACGATGGTGCGACCAATGGGTCCCGGCTCTGCGGGCGCTTCGCGCCCTTGGCCGGGATGACGGGGAGATGGCGCGTCCGCATCGTCGGCCGTTCCGATGCCCGAGGCCTTTCCGGTCGACCGGGGGGACTCTTTCAGCAGCCGCCGGTCGGCAGGAACGCGCGGCAAATCCAGCGCGGCGTCGCCAAGCCTTCCCGCCATCACGCGCCGGACCTATCTATGCGCCATGCAGCCACGCGATCTGCTTCACCCGCGCCCGGAAGGGCTCTATTGCCCGGCCGGGGATTTCTTCATCGACCCCGTGCGGCCGGTGCCGCGTGCGCTGATCACCCACGGCCATTCCGACCATGCCCGGGCCGGCCATGCCCATGTGCTCGCCACGCGGCAGACGCTCGACATCATGGCGCTGCGCTACGGCGACGCCTTCGCCGGCGCGACGCAGGCGGCCGCCTATGGCGAGGCGATCGCCGTCAACGGCGTGAAGGTGTCGTTCCATCCGGCCGGCCACGTGCTCGGCTCGGCGCAGATCGCGGTCGAGCGTGGCGGCATCCGCATCGTCGCCTCGGGCGACTACAAGCGCGCGCCCGACCCGACCTGCGCGCCGTTCGAGCCGGTCGCCTGCGACGTGTTCATCACCGAGGCGACCTTCGGCCTGCCGGTCTTCACCCATCCCGACGCGCGCGAGGAGACGCAGAAGCTCCTGCGCTCGATGGCGCAGTTTCCCGGGCGCGCGCATCTCGTCGGCGCCTACGCGCTCGGCAAGGCGCAGCGCATGATCCGCCTCGCCCGCGATGCCGGCCACGACGCGCCGATCCACATCCACGGCGCGCTGATGAAGCTGTGCGCCTACTACC
>JACZJD010000560.1 GCA_014860725.1 Aquamicrobium sp. | reverse complement strand
GCCAAGGTCAACCCGGACGCGCCCTTCGACACCATCTGCTACATCGGCTGCGGGGTGACGACCGGCATCGGCGCGGTCATCAACACGGCCAAGGTGGAGATCGGCGCGACGGCCGCCGTGTTCGGCCTCGGCGGCATCGGCTTGAACGTCATCCAGGGCCTGAAGCTCGCCGGCGCGGACATGATCATCGGCGTCGACATCAACAACGACAAGAAGGCGTGGGGCGAGAAGTTCGGGATGACGCATTTCGTCAACCCGACCGAGATCGACGGCGACGTGGTGCAGCACATCGTCAACCTGACCAAGCGCGGCGCCGACCAGATCGGCGGTGCGGACTACACGTTCGACTGCACGGGCAACGTGAAGGTCATGCGCCAGGCCCTTGAATGCGCTCACAGAGGCTGGGGCGAATCGATCGTCATCGGCGTCGCCGGCGCGGGTCAGGAAATCGCGACGCGGCCGTTCCAGCTCGTCACCGGGCGGACGTGGAAGGGCACGGCCTTCGGCGGCGCGCGCGGGCGCACCGACGTGCCGCGGATCGTCGACTGGTACATGGAGGGCAAGATCCAGATCGACCCGATGATCACCCACCGGCTGACGCTGGACGAGATCAACAAGGGCTTCGACCTGATGCATGCGGGCGAATCGATCCGCAGCGTCGTGGTGTATTGAGATGCTGTTTCCCCCCACCATCGCCGGCAGCCTGCCGAAACCGTTCTGGCTGGCCGAGACCGAGAAGCTGTGGCCGAAATGGCTGCACGAGGGCAAGGCGCTCGACGCCGCCAAGCGCGACGCCGCGCTGATCTGGCTGAAGGAGCAGGAGGACGCCGGCATCGAGATCGTGTCGGACGGCGAGCAGTTCCGCCGCCATTTCGTCCACGGCTTCCTGGAGCACGTCTCGGGCATCGACTGGCAGCGGATGACGCGGATGGGCATCCGCAACAACCGCTACGAGGCCGACGTGCCGACCGTGACCGGACCGGTCCGGCGCGAGAAGTCCGTGCATCGCGACGAGGCCGCGTTCTGCAGGGCGCACACGAGGAAGACGCTGAAATTCACCCTGCCCGGCCCTATGACCATCTGTGACACGCTGGCCGACGCCCATTACGGCCGGCGCGCGGACATGGCGATGGCCTTCGCCGAGGCGCTCAACGCCGAGGCGCTGGAGCTGGAGGCGGCGGGCGTCGACGTTATCCAGTTCGACGAGCCGGCCTTCAACGTCTTCATGGACGAGGTCAACGAGTGGGGCATCGCGGCGTTGGAGCGCGCGGCGCAGGGGCTCAAATGCACCACCGCCGTCCACATCTGCTACGGCTACGGCATCGAGGCCAACATCGAATGGAAGAAGACGCTGGGCGAGGAATGGCGGCAGTACGAGCGGATATTCCCTGCCATCAACGCCTCTTCCATCGACCAGGTCTCGCTCGAATGCGCCAATTCGAGGGTGCCGATCTCGCTGATCGGGTTGCTGCCGGACAAGACCGTGCTGGTGGGCGCGATCGACGTCGCCACCAACGAAGTGGAGACGCCGGAAGCGGTCGCCGCCGTGATCGCCGAGGCGCTGAAGCATGCCGACGCCGGGCGCATCCAGCCCTGCACCAATTGCGGGCTCGCGCCGCTGCCGCGCGAGGTGGCCGCGGGCAAGCTGAGGGCGCTGGACGCCGGCGCCGAACTGGCGAGGCGGCGGCTTGTCTGAAACGGGCGAGAAGGCGGGGCCGCGTCTCTACGTCGATGCCGATGCCTGCCCGGTCAAGGACGAGGCGGTGAAGGTGGCCGGGCGGCACGGCCTCGTCGTCACCTTCGTCTCCAATGGCGGCCTGCGCCCCTCGCGCGACCCGATGGTGCGCCACGTCGTGGTGCCGCAGGGCGCGGACGCGGCCGACGACTGGATCGTGGAGAACGCCGCCGCCAACGACGTCGCGGTGACGGCCGACGTGCCGCTCGCCGCACGCCTGGTCGAGAAGGGCGTACATGTGCTCGGCCCCACGGGCCGGCCGTTCACGCCGGAGACCATCGGCATGGCCGTCGCCATGCGCGACCTGAAGCAGCACCTGCGCGAGACGGGCGAGATCAAGGGCTACAATCCCGGTTTCTCCCAGAAGGACCGCTCGGCGTTCCTGTCGGCGCTCGATCAGGCCGTGCGGCGGGCGATCAGGGCGGCGGGCGGGACGTAGGCTGCTTGTTCCGAAGGGCCATCTGCGATATCATTATGATATCAAGCGGAGGCCGATCATGGCGAACATGGCAATACGCAACATTCCCGATGACGTGATGAAGCGTTTCAAGGCGCGGGCCGAGGCGGAAGGGAAGTCCGCCGAGCAGCTTGCCCGTGAGGCGATCACGGAAAAGGCGAAGCCATCGCGCGAGGAGATCATGCGGCGAATGGACGAGATACGCGCGCGGACGAAGCCCGTTGATCTCGATACGGCGCTGAAGATCATGGAAGAAGCACGGGCTGAACGGGATTCGCACCCTTATCTGCCGGATATCGACAATGATCGTTGACGCGAACGTCCCGATCTACTGGAGCATTCCCTGTCCATTCGCCGAGCCTTCCGCCCGTATCATGAGCCGGCAGGATTTGTGCGCTCCCAGCTTCCTGCTGGTTGAAGCTGCCAATGGCTTGCTGAAATACGCCCGCGCCGGCGTGCTGCATCTCCACCAGATTCAAGAGAGCATCGACCTGATACAGGATGCCATCCTGGAGTTCGTTCTCGACGGCAGCCTTCTCGACAGGGCGACCCACCTCGCTTGGAGCGAGAACCACAGTATATATGACTGCCTCTACCTCGCGCTTGCGATGCAGAAACGTCAGCCGCTCGCGACTGCCGATCAACGGTTGGCCACGCTCGCCCGGAAATATGACATCCCCACCGAACTGATCGAGCCTGCTCCATGAAAACCCTCTCCACCGCGAAGTCGCACGGCGGCATCCAGGGCGTCTATTCCCACGTATCCGACGCCTGCGCCTGCGACATGACCTTCGCCGTCTTCGTGCCGCCGCAGGCCGCGGACGGCCCCTGCCCGGTGCTGTGGTATCTGTCGGGCCTGACCTGCACCCACGCCAACGTCATGGAGAAGGGCGAATATCGCCGGCTCGCGGCGGAGCTTGGCCTGATCGTGGTCTGCCCCGACACCAGCCCGCGCGGCGAGGACGTGCCGGACGAGAGGGACAACTGGCAGTTCGGCTCGGGCGCGGGCTTCTATCTCGACGCGACGCAGGAGCCGTTCGCGCGGAACTACCGCATGTATTCCTACGTCGCGCAGGAGTTGCCGGCGCTGATCGCAAGGGAATTCCCGGCCGACATGGCGCGGCAGGGCATATTCGGCCACTCGATGGGCGGGCACGGGGCGCTCACCATCGCCTTGAAGCACCCCGACCGCTTCCGCTCGGCGTCGGCCTTCGCGCCCATCGTCCAGCCCTCGACCGCCGGCTGGTCGCGCTCGGCCTTCGAGAAATATCTGGGGACGGACGAGGCCGCGTGGCGCGCCTGGGACGCCTGCGCGCTGGTCGAGGACGGGGCGCGCTTCCCCGAATTCCTCATCGACCAGGGCGCGGCCGATGGCTTCCTCGACGATGGCCTGCGGCCGTGGCTGTTCGAGGAAACCTGCAGGAACACCGGCATTTCGCTGACGCTGCGGATGCAGGACGGCTACGACCATTCCTACTTCTTCATCTCGACCTTCATGGACGATCATCTGCGCTGGCACGCGCAGCGGCTGACCTGATCGCCATAGACGAGGCGTATCGCCCGATCGGCGGCACCGATGACGGCAGATGACATCGCCGCCGTCTTCGGCTAGGAGTCCTCCTGTCAAGGGTCGAAAGACCCTGCCGGTTTGCGGGAGAGAGCAGCGTTTGCTGCCGCCGAAGGGGAAATCGCCCGAAATCTCTCAGGCAAAAGAACCGTCGACCGGTAAAGACGCTCTGGAAAGTCGGGGACCGCACGGTCCCTGCGCCGAAGGTGTAAGGGTCGCCGACAGGGTTCCGGCCGGCCCGAGTCTCTCAGGCTTCCGACAGAGGGGCGCGGACATGCCGCTTTTGCGGCTGATCGATGCTGCTCTGGAGGAACGATGGCTGCGACGACAGACCAGGCCCTATTCGAATTGCCGTTGAAGGCCCTGCACGAGGCCGCGGGCGCCCGCTTCGGCGGCTTCGCCGGCTGGAACATGCCGATCACCTACCCGCTGGGCGTGCTCAAGGAGCACCTGCACACCCGCGACAAGGCCGGTCTGTTCGACATCTCGCACATGAAGCTGATCCTCGTGACCGGCCGCGAGGCCGCGGCAGCGCTGGCGCGCGCTTGCCCGCTCGATCCGGCGGCGCTGGAGGAGAGCCAGTCGAAATACACCTTCCTGCTCGACGACAAGGCCGGCATTCTCGACGACCTGATCGTCACCCGGCTCGGCGATGCGCGCTTCATGGTCGTGGCCAATGCCGGCAACGCCGCCGCCGACATTGCGCGGCTCACGGAGATCGCGGCCGGCTTCGACGCTACGGTCGAGCCGCTGGAGCGGGTATTCCTCGCGCTTCAGGGCCCGGCGGCCGAGGCCGCGTTGGGCAAGGCGGGGCTGTCGCTCGGGCATATGACCTTCATGCACGGCGTCGAGCCGCATGAGGGCTGGTTCGCCAGCCGTTCCGGCTATACTGGCGAGGACGGGTTCGAGATCGCGCTGCCGGTCGCCGAGGCGATGGCCTTCGCCGAGGCGCTCCTCGCCGACGGGAACGTCGAATGGATCGGCCTCGCCGCACGCGATTCGCTCCGGCTCGAGGCCGGGCTCTGCCTGCACGGGCAGGACATCACGCCCGAGACCACGCCGGTCGAGGCCGGGCTGATGTGGGCGATCCCGAAGCCGGTGCGCGAGGCCGGCGGCTTCATCGGCGCGGAGGCGCTCAAGGCCGCCCTTGCCGCCGGGCCGCAGAGGAAGCGCGTCGGGCTGAAGCCGGAAGGCCGCCAGCCGGTGCGCGCCGGCGCCGAGCTCTTCGACGCCGAGGGCC
>JACZJD010000559.1 GCA_014860725.1 Aquamicrobium sp. | reverse complement strand
GGCATTGGAGATGCGCACGAAGGTCGCCTTCTCGCGCAGCTCGGTGAGGTTCTGCGCGCCGACATAGCCCATCGCCGCCTTCAGGCCGCCGACGAGCTGGTGCAGCACGCCGCCGACCGGCCCCTTGTAGGGCACCTGGCCCTCGATGCCCTCCGGCACCAGCTTCAGCGCATCGCGCACCTCGGCCTGGAAGTAGCGGTCGGCCGAGCCGCGCGCCATCGCGCCGACCGAGCCCATGCCGCGATAGGCCTTGAACGAGCGGCCCTGATGCAGATAGACCTCGCCCGGGCTCTCGTCGGTGCCGGCGAGCAGCGAGCCGACCATGGCGGCCGAGGCGCCGGCGGCGAGCGCCTTGGCGAGGTCGCCCGAGAACTTGATGCCGCCGTCGGCGATGATGCCGATGCCGGCCTTGTCCGCCTCCTCGACCGCCGACATGATCGCCGAAAGCTGCGGCACGCCGACGCCGGCGACGATGCGCGTGGTGCAGATCGAGCCCGGCCCGATGCCGACCTTGACCGCGTCCGCGCCCGCGTCGATCAGCGCCCTGGTGCCGTCGGCGGTGGCGACGTTGCCGGCGACGATACGCACGGCGTTGGACAGCGTCTTCGCCTTCTCCACCGCGTCGAGCACACGCTGCGAATGGCCGTGGGCCGTGTCGATGACGAGGAGGTCGACGCCGGCGTCGATCAGCCGCTCGGCGCGCTCCAGCCCGTCGTCACCGACGGTGGTGGCGGCCGCGACGCGCAGCCGCCCCTGCGCGTCCTTGGCCGCGTTGGGGTTCAACTGCGACTTCTCGATGTCCTTGACGGTGATGAGGCCGACGCAGTGGCCGCCGGGGTCGACCACCAGCAGCTTTTCGATCCGGTGCTGGTGCAGCAGCCGCTTGGCCTCGTCCTGCTCGACGCTTTCGGTCACGGTGATGAGCCGCTCATGCGTCATCAGCTCGCGCACCTTCTGCTTCGGGTCGGAAGCGAAGCGCACGTCGCGGTTGGTGAGGATGCCGATCAGCTTGCCGGTCGAGTGGCCGCCGGTGCCGCCGTTCTCGACCACCGGAATGCCGGAAATGCCGTGCGCGCTCATCAGCGCCTTGGCGTCGGCCAGCGTCGCCTCGGGGCCGATGGTCAGCGGGTTGACCACCATGCCGCTTTCGAACTTCTTGACCTGCCGCACCTGCTCGGCCTGCTCTTCCGGCGAGAAATTGCGGTGGATGACGCCGATGCCGCCGGCCTGCGCCATGGCGATGGCGAGGCGGGCGTCGGTGACGGTGTCCATCGCCGCCGACAGGATCGGGATGTTCAGGTCGATGTCGCGGGCGATGCGGGTGGCGACGTCGGTCTGGCCGGGCATGACCTGCGAATGGCCGGGCTGGAGCAGCACGTCGTCGAAGGTGAGCGCCAGCGCGCCGGTTGCGGTCTCGATGATTCTTGCCATTGCCGATCCTCGAAAAATTCGGGTGCGCGGGAGAAGTGCCCTGGCCCGGGGACCGGCAGCGACTCGTTTTCTCCCTTTCAGGATGGCAGCGGCTGGTAACACGCTTGTGGCGGAAAGGAAAGCGCCACGTGCCCGCGCGGACGCGACTTCCCGCCGCGCAGCGTTGGGAAGCGGACACAGGAGGCCGCGCCCTCGTCTGAATGCTTGTTGCGGCGCGGTCTTCTGCGTCCGCCGGTGCTTTCGCCCCGATGGCGGTGGGCCGAGCGGACGTCTCCGCCCGCCGGCGCTGACCGCCGCCGAGGCCCG
>JACZJD010000558.1 GCA_014860725.1 Aquamicrobium sp. | reverse complement strand
GCCGGCAGCCCCCTCGACGCCGGCCCGGACCAGCGCGCCGGCCAGCTTGTCGAGCGCGTTGTGGCGGCCGACATCCTCGCGCACGGCGACGATGCCCTTGCCCGGCACGTAGAAGCCGGCGGCATGCACCGCGCCCGTCTGCGCGTGCAGCTTCTGCCGCTTCGACAGCAGCGCGACCGAGCGGACGATGTCGCCGGCGGAAAAGGTAAGCTCTAGGTTACTTACATTTCGCACCTGCCGCATCGCCTCCTCGATGGATTCGATGCCGCACAGGCCGCAGCCGACCGGGCCGGCGAGATGCCGCCGCCGCGCCTCGAAGCGCGCGCCGGGCGCATCCTTGAGCGCGATCTGGATGTCGATGCCCTCGCCGGCCTCCTCGACGGCGACCGCCTCGATCTCGTCCGGCGAGGCGACGACGCCCTCGGTCAGCGAGAAGCCGAGCGCGAAATCCTCGAGATCGGCGGGCGTGGCCATCATCACCGCATGGGTGGTGCCGCCATAGCTGAAGGCGATGGGCACCTCCTCCGGCACCATGCGCGCGCCGGCGGCGGTGCCCGCGGTGCGGCGGGCGATGCGCGGGGCGGAGGTGACGGGCGGGCGCATCCTACTCCGCCGCCTCCGCGATCTTGTCTTGCAGGGGCCGTGCGATGCGGCGCGAGCGGCGCGAGAACTCCTCGTAGTCGCGCTGCCATTCGCTCGGGCCGTTGGAGAGCGCCACCTGCACCGCCGTCACCTTGTATTCGGGGCAGTTGGTCGCCCAGTCGGAATAGTCGGTGGTGATGACGTTGGCCTGCGTGTCGGGATGGTGGAAGGTGGTGTAGACCACGCCGGGCGCGACCCGGTCGGTAATGCGGGCGCGCAGCGTCGTCTCGCCCGAGCGGCTGGCAAGCCGGACGCGGTCGCCCTCGCGGATGCCGCGCTGCTCGGCGTCGTGCGGGTGGATCTCCAGCACGTCCTCGTCGTGCCACATCACGTTGGCGGTGCGGCGCGTCTGCGCGCCGACATTGTACTGCGACAGGATGCGGCCGGTGGTCAGCAGCAGCGGGAAGCGCGGGCCGGTCCTCTCGTCGGTCGCGACATATTCGGTGCGGATGAACTTGCCCCTGCCGCGCACGAAGCCGCCGACATGCATGACCGGCGTGCCGAGCGGCGCCTTGTCGTTGCACGGCCACTGCACCGAGCCCTCGCGGTCGATGAGGTCGTAGGTGACGCCGGCGAAGGTGGGCGTGGTGGCGGCGATCTCGTCCATGATCTCGGACGGGTGGGCATAGGCCCAGTCGAGCCCCATCGCTTGCGCGAGCCTCTGCGTCACCTCCCAGTCGGCCAGCCCGTTCTTCGGCGCCATCACCTTGCGCACGCGGTTGATGCGCCGCTCGGCGTTGGTGAAGGTGCCGTCCTTCTCGAGGAAGGTCGAGCCCGGCAGGAAGACGTGGGCGTAGTTGGCCGTCTCGTTGAGGAAGAGGTCGTGGACGACCACGCACTCCATCGCCGCGAGACCAGCCGACACATGGTGCGTGTCGGGGTCCGACTGCAAAATGTCCTCGCCCTGGATGTAGATGCCCTTGAACGTGCCCTCGACCGCGGCGTCGAGCATGTTGGGGATCCTGAGGCCCGGCTCGTTGTCGAGCTTGACGCCCCACAGCGCCTCGTAGATGTCGCGCACGGCGTCGCCGGAGATGTGCCGGTAGCCGGGCAGTTCGTGCGGGAAGGAGCCCATGTCGCACGAACCCTGCACGTTGTTCTGGCCGCGCAGCGGGTTCACGCCGACGCCGCGCCGGCCGATGTTGCCGGTGGCCATGGCGAGGTTGGCGATCGCCATGACGGTCGTCGAGCCCTGGCTGTGCTCGGTGACGCCGAGGCCGTAGTAG
>JACZJD010000557.1 GCA_014860725.1 Aquamicrobium sp. | reverse complement strand
CCGAGCGCCAGCGCAAGCCAGATCGCGATGCCGACGGCGAGCCCGACGACGGCGCCGGCGACGGGTGCTGCCCATTGCGTCTCGGCGAAGGCGCGCGCGCCGCCGTCGTGCCGGACGGGCAGGCGCGTGTAGAAGCCGATGGCGGCGGCGACGTCGCCGAGAAGGATCGCGGGTGCGGGAAGACGGGATGGCACGGCTTTTTCTCGGGCCGGATTCGAGTGGCGTCGATTTAGGGTCGGCCCGCCTCCGGTGTCAACGCGGCCGCGGGCGTGTTGCGGCGGTGCCGTTTCGGGATATGGTCGTTCCGCGGGCATGCGGGTCCCGCAAGGGGGAGACATGACATCAACGGCGGCGCGTTCCGAGGGAGACCGTCATGGCTGAGCGTCGGGGCAGTCTCACATTGGTGCTGGGCGGCGCGCGCTCCGGCAAGAGCAGTCATGCCGAGGCGCTGATCGCAGCCCATCCGGCACCGTGGACCTATGTCGCGACGGCGCAGGCCTTCGACGACGAGATGGTCGAGCGGATCGCCCACCATCGCGCGCGCCGCGACGGGCGCTGGCGCACCGTCGACGCGCCGCTCGACCTTGCCGAAACGCTCGCCGCCATGCCCGACGATGCGCCGGTGCTGGTCGATTGCCTGACGCTGTGGCTGTCCAACGTCATGCTGGCGGATCTCGACGTCGGGGACGAGACGCGGCGGCTGGCCGCCGTGCTCGCCGCGCCGCGCGGGCCGTGGGTGGTCGTGGCCAACGAGGTCGGGCTCGGCATCGTGCCGGAGAACGCGCTGGCGCGGCGGTTCCGCGACGAGGCAGGCCGGCTCAACCAGATGGTCGCGGCGGGAGCCGACAGCGTGGTGTTCCTCGTGGCCGGCATGCCGCTGGTGGTCAAGTAAATCCTGAAATACCGTCCGGACCGGCAAGGAACGATCGCCGGCTGATCTTGACGGCGGTCAAATCCGGCTTCGCGGAACGAGCCTATGCTTGCCTCCTCGAAATGGAGGAGGAGCCGCGATGTGCGCTGCTTTCTCTAAAGATGCGGTGCGCGGGACCGTGCCCCGGCCGGCGGGAGGGGAGGCAGGATAGTGGCGAAGGCGTCCCTGCGCGTCGCCGTCGTGGACGACGACCGCGCCGTGCTTCATGCGCTCTCCTTCGTGCTGCGGCTCGAAGGCTTCGAGGTCGACGCCTTCGACAACGGCGCCGATTTCCTCGCGGCGGAGGCGCGATCGTCGCCGGCCTGCGCCGTCCTCGACTACGGCATGGACGGGATGAACGGGCTTGCGGTGGCGCAGGAGCTGCGCAGGCGCGGCTCGCTGCTGCCGCTGATCCTGATCTCCGGCACCGTGACGCCGCGGCTGCGGCTGCTCGCCGCCGGCGTCGGCTTCGGGGCGGTCCTCGAAAAGCCGCTGTTCGGCGACGTGCTGGCGAGAGCGGTGGCCGAGGCGCTCGGGCGCGGCGACGGGCGCGGGTGACGCGCCGCACTCCGGGAGACGCTGCGACCTTTTCGCCCCTGTGGCGGCGCAAGGCGTCTTGATAAATCGTACAGAAAATACCAGTTTGTCGCCCGTCCGGGGGTGCCTCCACCGGACGGCAAGGAAAGCACGAATGGCGATACCTCGCACCAGGCCGGACAATCTGCCGGCGATCCTCTCCTACGGCTTCCGTCCGTTCTTCCTTGCCGGCGGCATCTATGGCGGGCTGACGGTCCTCGCCTGGATTCCGATGCTGACGGGCCATCTCGACACCGCGAGCCTGTTCTCGCCCGTCGACTGGCACGTCCACGAGATGCTGTTCGGCTTCCTGCCAGCCGTGGTGACGGGGTTCCTGCTGACGGCGATCCCCAACTGGACCGGGCGCCTGCCGGTGCAGGGCTATCCGCTGCTCGCGCTGGTCGTGCTGTGGCTTGTCGGGCGCTTCGCCGTGTATTTCTCGGCCGAGATCGGCTGGATCGCGGCGATGGTGCTCGACGGGGCGTTCCTGCTTTCCGTGGCGATTGCCGCCGGGGTCGAGATCGTCGCCGGCCGCAACTGGCGCAACCTCAAGGTTCTGGCGCCGGTGACGGTGCTGTTCGCCGCCAACGTGCTGTTCCATGTCGAGGCGCAGCAATGGGGCGTCACCGAGTTCAGCCGGCGGCTCGGCCTTTCCGCCGCGCTGGTCCTCATCACGATCATCGGCGGGCGCATCATCCCGAGCTTCACCCGCAACTGGCTGGCGCGCGAGAATCCCGGCAGGCTGCCGATCCCGTTCGGCCGCTTCGACGCGGTGGCGATCGTCACCTCGGCGCTGGCGCTGGGGCTGTGGACCTTCGTGCCCGAAGGGACGGCGACGGGCCTTCTGCTCCTCGCCGGCGGCGGCCTCAATGTCGCGCGGCTGGCGCGCTGGGCCGGCGACCGGGCCTGGCGGGACGGGCTGGTGCTGGTGCTGCACGTAGCGTACAGCTTCGTGCCGCTCGGGCTCGTCGCGTCGGGCCTTGCCGCGCTCTTCCCGACCAACGTGCCCGCCGCCGCGGGCATCCACGTGTTCGGAGTCGGCGCGATCGGCGCGATGACGCTCGCCGTGATGACCCGCGCCACGCTCGGCCACACCGGCCGCGAGCTGCGCGCCGACACCGTGACCTGCCTCATCTACGTCGCCATCGTGCTCGCGACGGTGACGCGGTTCGTCGCCGCCTTCTTCCCGGCCGAGATGGCGATCCTGCACGTCTCGGCGGCGTTGTGGATCGCGGCGTTCCTCGGCTTCGCGCTGCGCTACGGCGGCATGGTGATGCGGCCGCGGCTGAAGCCGCGTCAGCCCAACCCGCGCCCGGCGGCCGCCGCCTGAAGCGCCGCGATCTTCTCCGGCGTGCCACCTCGCTTGGGGCCGGCACCGGCAACGATGAATTGACAGCGCCCCGGCCCGAAGCGGCAATCGCCGCTTGACCGCGCTTCTTCGCGAATGCGACACAATTCGTGAGGTATGCTTCGCGCGACAGGTGCGAGACAGGCAGACGGGAGACGCGACAGCCGGCGATGGATCACAACCCCAAGCCCAGCCAACCGCAGGAGCCACGCTGGCTCGGCAGCAGCACGCCGTCGCGCATCGCGCTCATCCCGCCGCTTTCCGTCGCGCGCTGGC
>JACZJD010000556.1 GCA_014860725.1 Aquamicrobium sp. | reverse complement strand
CCTGAAACAGCGCATGGGTGCCGAGGACGATGTGGATGGCGCCCGACGCCAGCCCGTCGAGGATTTCCGCGCGCTCCCTGCCTTTCTCGCGGCCGGTGAGCACGGCGACGCGCAACCCGGCGCGGGCCGCGAGCGGCGCGATGGTGGCGAGGTGCTGGCGGGCGAGGATTTCGGTCGGGGCCATCAGGACGGACTGGCCGCCGGCCTCGGCAGCCCGCGCCATGGCGAGCAGCGCCACCACCGTCTTGCCCGAGCCGACATCGCCCTGCAGCAGCCGCAGCATGCGCTTTTCGGATGCAAGGTCGGCGTGGATTTCGTTGAGAGCCTGCTCCTGCGCGCGGGTGAGCGAATAGGGGAGCGCGGCGCGGATCGCCGCTTCCAGCTTGCCGTCGCCGGTGAGCGGCCGGCCGGAGACGTGGCGCATCCTCGCCCGCACCAGCGCCAGCGCGAGCTGACCGGCCAGCAGCTCGTCATAGGCGAGCCTGCGCCAGGCCGCGCCGTCGGGGTCGATGTCGAGCGGGTCGGCCGGCTCGTGCAGGCGGTGGAGCGCCGTTTTCAGCGGCGGAAAGCTGTGCCGGCGCGCAAGCTCCGCGTCGAGCCATTCCGGCAGGTCGGGCAGGCGGGCGACCGCGCCGAGCACGGCGCGGCGCAGCACCTTGGAGGAAAGCCCGGCAGTCAGCGGATAGACGGGCTCCAGCGCCGGCAGGTCCGCGGCGCGGGCGACCGGCACCATATGGTCGGGATGGACCATCGAGGGACGGCCGTTGAACCACTCCAGCCGGCCTGAGACCAGCATGCGCTCGCCCTCGGGCAGCGCCTTCTGCAACCATTCGGCCTTGGCGTGGAAGAAGGTCAGCGCGATCTCTTCGGTGTCGTCATGGGCGAAGACGCGATAGGGCACGTTGCCGCGGCCGCGCGGCGGCGGCTGGTGGCGGGACACCGTCACCTCCAGCGTCACCAGCGCGCCGTCCGGCGCATCGGCGATGGCATAGCGCTGCCGCCGGTCGATGACCGAATGCGGCAGCACGAAGAGAAGGTCGCCGATCCGCACGTCGCGGCCGCCGGTGTCGGCCGGCACCACGTTGGCGAGCAGTCCGGCAACCTTCGGGCCGACGCCGTCGAGCGTGGTGGCGGGCGCAAACAGCGGATCGAGAAGCGAAGGGCGCATGGCGCGACCTTATGTCGGAAGACATCTGCGGCAAAGGCTGACATCGCCCTTCGCAGGCGCTATATGCGGCGTTCATCCACAAGCCTATATATCGGGGGTGTTGCCGACCATGACCGGAAGCGAGCGCTCCAGCGCCGATCTCGACTATCGCCGCCGCAAGGTGCTCTATCGCTCGTGGCATCGCGGCATGCGCGAGGTCGACCTGATCCTGGGTTCGTTCGCCGACGGCGAGATCGCCGCCCTGAGCGACGAGGAGCTGGCGACCTACGAAGCCTTCATGGCCGAATCCGACGCCGACATCCTGAAATGGGTGACGGGCGAAGCCCGGGTGCCGGCCCGCCACGACACGCCGGTTTTTTCGCGAATCCTTGCCTATCGCGAAGCGCCGCTCGGCTGATCGCCTGCCATGAGCCTGATCGATCCCATAAGCCTGCCCGCCGAGGGCGCCGTCACCGTCGACGGCGTCGCCGACGGCTACGAGGCGTTCGCGCTTGCGGCCATCGCCGCGGGGCTCGGCGAGCGGCCGCTGATCTTCGTCGTGCGCGACGGCCAGCGGCTGCCGGCCATCGCCGAGACGCTGGCCTTCGCAGAACCGGGCCTTCCCGTTCTGGAGCTGCCGGCATGGGACTGCCTGCCCTACGACCGCGTCTCGCCGGGGGCAGATGCGGCGGCGCGCAGGCTCGACGCCATGGCGGCGATGGCCGCCTTGAGGGAAAAGCCCCACCGCGCCGTGGTGCTGGCGAGCGCCAATGCCGTGCTGCAGCGCATGCCGGAAGCGCAGACCGTGCTCGCGCAGACGATCACGGCGAGGCCCGGCAACCAGATCGACATGAAGGTGCTGGCCGCCCGGCTCGACACGGCCGGGTTCGAGCGCGTGGCGACGGTGCGCGATGTCGGCGAATATGCCGTGCGCGGCGGCATCCTCGACCTCTACGCGCCGGGCGGCGAGCCGCTGCGGCTCGATTTCTTCGGCGATTCGCTCGAATCGATCCGCGCCTTCGATCCGGCCAGCCAGCGCACCACCGGCCAGCGCACCGAGCTGTCGCTGAAGCCGATGAGCGAGGTGGAGCTGACGCCGGAGGCGGTCAGCCGCTTCCGCCGCGCCTATATCGAGGCGTTCGGCGCGCCCTCGCGCGACGATGCGCTCTATGCCGCCGTCAGCGAGGGCCGGCGCTTCGCCGGCATGGAGCATTGGCTGCCGATGTTCCACGAGCGGCTGGAGACGCTGTTCGATTACCTGCCCGATGCGCCGGTGGTGTTCGACCATCTGGCGCGCGAGGCGCTCTCCGAGCGTCATGCGCTGATCGTCGATCACTACGAGGCGCGGGTGAAGCAGCCGGCGGCCGGCATGGGCGAGGCCGTGCCCTACAAGCCGGCGCGGCCCGAGACGCTGTATCTTTCAGCCGACGAGGTGTTTTCACGCGCGGGCGAGCGGCTGTCGGTCGAGTTCACGCCGTTCGACGCGCCGGAAACCGGCGCAAAAGGGCTGCGCCATGCCGGCGCGCATGCCGGGCGGAATTTCGCCGAGGAGCGCGCCGATCCCAAGGCCAACGTCTTCGACCATGCGGTGAAGCACATCGCCGACAAG
>JACZJD010000080.1 GCA_014860725.1 Aquamicrobium sp. | reverse complement strand
ACGTGATCCGTCAGATCCTCGGACATGACATTCCTCTCCCTTGTCCGGTCAGGACTGCACGGGGCCCGGCACGCCGCCGTAGAGCCCCCAGAGTTGCGTGGCGAGCGTTCCGGAATCGACCGGAAGCTCGATGCCGGTGATGGCGCCGGCGTCGTCCGACAGCAGGAAGGCGATGGCGTTCGCAACCTGCTCCGGCTTCACCAGGCGCCCGAGCGCCGTCTGGCGGATCATCGTTTCGGGATTGCGCTCGCCGCGCGCATAGCTCGCCTCGACGGCGGGCGTGCGGGTCGGGCCAGGGCAGACACAGTTGACGCGGATGCCGCTGCGGCCCCAGGCGACGGCGAAGTTGCGCGACATGTTGATGATGGCCGCCTTGGTCGGCCCGTAGGCCTGCAGCGGGCTGGAATTGAACGCGGTGATCGAGCCGACCGTGACGATCGATCCCGCGCCGCGTTCCAGCATGCCGGCGCCGAAGGCCGTGAGCGTGCGGAAGGTGCCGGTCAAGTTGACGCGCAGGATCGCGTCCCATTCGGCGACGTCCTGCGCCTGCGGCATGTGTGGATTCTCGAGATGCGCGGCGACGGCGGCGAGCGCCGAGCACGGCCCGACGTCCTTCTCGACCCAGCGCGCGGCCGCTTCGATCGATGCCGTGTCGGCGAGGTCGATCTCGCGGGCGACGGCGCCGTGCCGCGCGGCGACCTCGCGGGCCACGTCCATGTTGCGGTCGAGGACGACCACCTGCCATCCGTCGCGCCGCAACCGGGCGACGCAGGCCTCTCCTATACCGCCTGCGCCGCCCGTGACGGCCGCGACGCGTTCCCGGGAGGATGCGGCCATGGTCACAGCACCTCGTAGAGAGCTTCGATGATCCGGCGCGCCCGAGGACCGTTGTCGCCGCGCGCGTGCATCTTGTTGCAGGCATAGGAGAAGCCGATCCTGGCGTCGGGATCGCCCATGCCGATCGAGCCGCCGAAGCCGTGATGGCCGAAGGCCCGCATGTTCGGGCCCATCCACACCGAGACCGGCGTGTTGAGCAGGATGCCGCGGCCCTGGTGGTAGGGGCGCTGCTGCATGCGCTCGAACTGGTTGTGCTGCTCGACGAGCATGTCTTCGAGGGTCTTCGGCGACATCAGCGTCACCCCGTCGAGCGAGCCGCCGCGGGCCACCGCCGCGTAGATGCGCGCCACGGCGCGGGGGTTGCCGTGGCCCGACGCGCTGGTGATCTCGGCGCGCCGCCAGGCGGTGGAGTTCAGCGTCACGGGCAGCGGCTCGTCGGGAAACTGGGTGAAGCCCTTCGAGACGAGTGCGTCGGGGTCGGTGTCGCGCTTGGCGAGCAGCGTGCCCTCGACGGTCGGCACCAGCGCGGCGCAGCGTGCCAGATCGGCGTCGGACAGGTTGCCGTACTGGTAGTCGGCGCCGAGCGGCCCGGTCACCTCGTCCCTGATGAACTGCGGGAAGCGCTTGCCGGTCACCCGCCGGACGATCTCGCCGAGAAGGTTGCCCTGCGTGTGGATGTGGTAGGCGGCGACGGTGCCGGGCTCCCAGAGCGGGGCCTGCTTCTCCAGCGCTGCGACGATGGCGTCGCAGTCGAAGACCGCGCCCTTCCACAGCGGGTCGAGCACCACCGGCAGGCCGGCGGTGTGGTCGAGCACGTGACGGACGAGGACGCCTTCCTTGCCGTTCTGGGCGAATTCCGGCCAGTACTGCGCGACCGGCCTGTCGGGATCGACCGCGCCGCGGTCGATCAGGATGTTGAAGGCCATGCCGGCAATGCCCTTGGCGACCGACATCATGCAGAGGATGGTGTCCTCTTCCCAGGGCTGCGAAGCGTCCGCGTCGCGATAGCCGCCCCACAGGTCGACGACCTTCCGGCCGTCGACATAGACGGTCGCGGCGGCGCCGATCTCCTTCTCGACCGCGAAATTCTCCG
>JACZJD010000555.1 GCA_014860725.1 Aquamicrobium sp. | reverse complement strand
GCCAGCACGACGCCCAGCATCAGCCCGTTGAGCGTGTGCCACAGGAAATGGGTGCCGAGCGGCAGGGCCTCGCACACCACGGGGTCGAGCGCACGGAACGTCACCGAGGCAACGAAGATGCCGGCGGCCGCGAGGTTGTACCAGCCGGCGGGGTTGCCGGCCCGCAGCGTCCACGCGCCGAAGAAGGCCAGCGCCAGGAAGGGCGGCAGATAGCCGGTCGAGCCATTGGAGGCGGCGTGGAGCCAGCCGGGGACGTTGGCGGTGAGGAAGCCGGCGACGACGTAGAAGGCGAGGAAGATCGCGAGCGACTTCGCCCACGGGAAGCCGAGGAAGCGGCGCAGGCTGAACAGCGTGTAGACGAGCGTGAAGCCGGCGATGGGCAGGATGTCGGCCCACATGGTCAGCCGCGTCGCGAAGGTGTGGAATAGGAACGAGCCGATGCCGATGGCCACGACCCACCATGCCAGGAGCTCGGCGAAGGCGCCGGCACCTTGCCGCCGCACCGCGGTCACGCCCCACAGGCCGGCGGCGACGAAGGCGAGGTTGGTCAGCGCGTTGACCGGCTCGGACCAGAAGTCCGGCCCGGTGCGTTCGCAGTAAATGTCGACGGCGGCGTGAAGATCTTCGAGCATGGGATTCCTGTCGGGTGGCCTGTCGGTTGGGAGGCGGAGGGCGTTAAGCTGGGGGTTTCACCGCAACGTGACTTCCCGTGCCGCCGCGCGCTGCATAGTCTTTGCCGGGGCAACGGAACCAGCCACAAACCGCACGCCGCTCGTCGGTCCGCTGCCCCGGGTGCTGCGACGGGGTTCGGGAGGAACCCCCTGAACGTTCGGGAAAATTCGTTGGTCTTGACCTTCCTCAGGCTGGTGACGGCCGGATTGATCCTTGCAACCGCAACTGGCGCCGTTGCCGGGGAAAATGTCAAGCGGCCGAAGGCCGTGGTCGAGCTGTTCACCAGCCAGGGGTGCAGCTTCTGCCCGCCGGCCGACGCGCTGCTCGCCGACCTCGCCCAGTCGGGCGACGTGGTGGCGCTCGCCTATCACGTCGACTACTGGGACTATCTCGGCTGGCGCGACACCATGGCGAGCCCGGAGAACACGGCGCGCCAGCAGCAATACAGCAGCGCCTTCGGCAGCCGCTCGGTCTATACGCCGCAGGCCGTGGTCAACGGCCGCCTGCAGACGAACGGCGCCAAGCGCGGCAAGGTCGAGGGCGCGATCCGGCGCATGGCCGGCACGCCGGAAGGCATGAGCGTCGATGTCGGCGTCTCCTACGAGGGCGGCGCGATGGTGATCGAGACCGGCGACGCCGACCGGCCGGTGCGCGCGGCGCAGATCGTCGTCGTCTATTTCGAGCCGGCCATGCCGGTGAAGATCGAGCGCGGCAAGAATGCCGGCCGCGAGCTGACCTACTGGAACGCGGTGTCGGGCTTCCATTCGGCCGGCATGTGGCACGGCCGCAGGACGCGCATCGAGCTGCCGAGGAACGAGGTCGCCCGCAAGGGCGCAGGCGGCTGCGCCGTGCTTGTGCAGGAGATCGGCGAAGGCGGCCTGCCCGGCGCGATCCTCGGCGCCGCCGTCGCGCCCCGGCCGGGAAGCTGACGCGGCACCGGCAGGGCTTTGCTCCGCCCGGCTTGAGGCGGGACGAAGAAAAACCGGCGCCGGATTGCTCCGACGCCGGTGATTGCTTGCTTTGGGATCGTCGTGCCGTCGACGCCCCGGGGTTTTCCCCGGAGTTGGTTCGGCCCAGCCTTGGCCCTGTGGGCGGGGGGCTTGGGGTTACAGGTCCACGCTGGACCGAACCGTCTCAGGCAACGAGGGGATCGTCGCCGCACAATGGGGCGGCAGCTAGGATAAATAACGGCGAGAATGTGGCTGCGGATCACCAATCGAAACAGTGTGTGGTGCTCTGTGAACGCAGGCCGAATGTGCCCGGATGGGGGTTGCTTTTCCCGTTGCCGCGGGCGACCCTGCCCGTGTCGTCAAACTGTCATGAAAGGGCGGCGCATGACCGACCATGGCGCGGGCACGGAGGGTGGGGACGATTCCTCGATAGTCGTCCCGCTTCAGGAGGTGCTGAGGGGGCGGGACGAACTGCCGGTGACCTTCCACCGCAGGGAGCTGGACCTGATCCTCAGGGTCTACGGGCGCATGGTGGCCGCGGGCGAGTGGCGCGACTACGCCATCGACCATCTCAGGGACCGCGCCATCTTCTCGGTCTACCGGCGCACGAGCGAGGTGCCGCTCTACCAGATCCACAAGGTGCCGGCGCTGGCGCGCAGGCAGGGCGCGTTCTCGGTGGTCGCCGCTTCCGGCCTGATCCTCAAGCGCGGCCACGAGCTCGCCCGCGTGCTCGCCGTCTTCGACGAGAAGCCGCGGCTGGTCAGGGCCTGAGCCGATAATCCAAATCAGCGACCGCTAGCGCTGCCCCTCACCTGCCTGCCGGCATCCTCTCCCCGTAAACGGGGAGAAGGAAAACAGTCGCCGATGCTGAAAATTCCTCGTCCGTTCACGGCAGTGCAATCGGGTATGGGAAATCCGCGCCAGCCGTCATCCCGGCCAAGGGAGCGGAGCGACCGCAGAGCCGGGACCCATTGGCCGTGCGTCGTCGAGCGCGGCCCGGTCCTCGCCTCGGCGCATATCAGGACCGTATCGCGAGCCCCGGACCCGACCGTGCCGCTCAATGGGTCCCGGCTCTTCCTCGCTACGCTCGGTCGGCCGGGATGACGCGAGCGGCAGCGTCGGCGGTGGACGTCGTCCCGTTCGCTGCCTTCAGATCGCCTCGCCGCGCAGGAGGCGCGGGGCGCGGTCGGACAGGCCGGCGGCCTGCCTGATGAAGTAGTCCTTGAGGCGCGGCATGCGCTCGATCAGCCCGAGGCCGAGATCGCGCGCCGCGCGCAGCGGCGCGAAATCGTTGGAGAACATGCGGGTCAGCACGTCCGTGGTGATGCCCATGCGCAGCGTGTCGAAGCGCCGCCACTGCTGGTAGCGCTCCAGCACGTCGAGCGCGCCGATGTCCTGGCCGAGCCGGTCGGCCTCGACCACGGTTTCGGCAAGGGCGGCCGCGTCGCGCAGGCCGAGATTCAGGCCCTGCCCGGCGATGGGGTGGATGCCGTGGGCGGCGTCGCCGGCCAGCGCGAAGCGCGGGCGCACGAAATCGCGCGCCAACGTCAGCCCGAGCGGCCACGCGCGGGGTTTGGACAGGACGCGAATCTCGCCGAGCTTGAGGCCGAAGCGGGTCTCGAGCTCGGCCTCGAACACGATCTCGTCCGCGGCGACCAGCCGCTCGGCGTCCGCGGTCTTCTCGCTCCAGACGATGGAGGAGCGGTTGGTGCCGTCCTCGGCCGGCGCGAGCGGCAGAATGGCGAACGGGCCGGCGGGCAGAAAATGCTCCTCGGCGCGGCCGCCGTGCGGGCGCTCGTGGCCGACGGTGCAGACGATGCCGGACTGGCCGTAATCCCAGTGCACGGTGCCGATGCCGGCCATGTCGCGCAGGCGCGAGCGCACGCCGTCGGCGGCGACGAGCAGGCGCGTGGCGAGCGAGGCGCCATCGGCGAGGTGGACGGTCGCGTCCTGCGGGCCGGTGTCGAAGCCCGAGACGCCGACGCCCTCGATCAGGTCGACGCCGAGCTCGCCGCAGCGCCGGCGCAGGGCCGCGTTCAGGTCGCGGTTGAACACCATGTGCGCGAAGGCCTCGCCGGGCGCCACCTCGCCCTCGAAGGTGAGGAAGACGGGGCGCACCGGGTCGGCGGTGCGCGAATCGGTGATGACCATGTCGGTGATGGCCTGCGCCTTGGGCGCGATCTCCTGCCAGCAGCCCAGCCGCTCCAGCATGCGCACGGCGGCGGCGGCGATGGCGGAGGCGCGGCCGTCACGCTCCCACGC
>JACZJD010000554.1 GCA_014860725.1 Aquamicrobium sp. | reverse complement strand
CCGGCTTGCCGTCGATGCGGCCCTTGTCGACCACGGCGGCGACGCCCTGGGCGGCCTCCAGCGGCGAGGCGAGGCCGGTCGGGCAGTTCAGCACCAGCACGGCGTCGACGTTGCGGTCGGCGGCCACCGCCTTCAGCGCCGCGCCGTAGCGCTCGGCCGGCGCGTCGCCGATGATGTCCACCGGGTTGGCGTGCGACCAGGTCGGCGGCAGGCCGGCGTTCAGCGTCTCGATGGTCTCGGGCGCGAGCTCGGCCAGCTCGCCGCCGATGTCCATCAGCTGGTCGACCGCCAGCACGCCCGCGCCGCCGCCATTGGTGACGATGCCGACGCGCACCCGCTTCAGCGGCGGGAAGCGGGCGACGATCTCGACCGCGTCGAACAGCTCGGCCAGACCGCCGACGCGCAGGATGCCGACGCGGCGCAGCGCGGCGTCCACCACCCGGTCGGCGCCGGACAGCGCGCCGGTGTGGGTGGCGGCGGCCTTGGCCGCCTGCTCGTGGCGGCCGGGCTTGATGGCGATGACCGGCTTGATGCGGGCGGCCGCGCGCGCCGCCGACATGAACTTGCGCGGATGCGGCACGGATTCGAGATAGAGCATGATGGCGCGGGTGCGGCCGTCGCCTGCGAGCATGTCGATGTAGTCGGCGACGTCGACATCGGCCATGTCGCCGAGCGAGACGATGTGCGAGAAGCCGATGCCGCGGCCGGCGGCCCAGTCGATCAGCGAGGTGGCGATGGCGCCCGACTGCGACAGCAGCGCGATGTCGCCGGGCGCGGCCGCCATATGGGCGAAGCCGGCGTTGAGCTTGAGCGGCGGGATCATCAGGCCGACCGTGTTGGGCCCGAGGATGCGCAGGAGGTGCGGCCTGGCCGCATCGAGCATCTTCTGGCGCAGGCCGTTCGTCTTGTTGATGCCGGCGGTGATGACGACCGCGGCCTTGACGCCGCGCGCGCCGAGCTCGCCGACGACGCCCGGCACGGTCTGCGGCGGCGTGACGATCACGGCGAGGTCGGGCGCCTCGGGCAGATCCGCGGCCGATGCGTAGCAGGCCAGCCCCATGACCTTGCGGTATTTCGGATTGACCGGATAGACGGGTCCTTCGAAGCCGCCGTCGAGGATGTTCTTCAGCACCACGCCGCCGACCGAGCCCTCGCGGTCGGAAGCGCCGATGACGGCGACCGAGCGCGGCCGCGACATGAATTCGAGATTGCGGATGGTCATGCCTGTTCCTCGCTGGTTCGGCCTGCCGCGAATGTAGCGACTGGCGGCGCGGCATCAACCGCGAATCGGCTCTTGATTTTAATCATTCGATTGATTAAATAGCGGTCATGAAAAAACGCGACGACACCGGCGCGGCGACGCGCCCCTCCGCGGAGAAGACGTCTTCCGCCGAAAGGACGCGGGCGGCGCTCATCGACGCCGGGCTGAAGCTGTTCGGCCGGAAGGGCTTCGCCGCCACCTCGACCCGCGAGATCGCGGCCGAGGCCAGGGCGAATATCGGCTCCATCGCCTATCATTTCGGCGGCAAGGAGCAGCTCCGCGACGCCTGCGCCGAGCATATCGTGGCGTCGATCCGTTCCATCGCCGACCCGGTCCTGCAGCAGCTGCCGGTCCCGTCCGACCCGGCGACGGCGGAAGCCCAGCTCCGCCTCGCGGCCGAGCGCATGGCCGGCTTCCTGATCGCCGGCCCCGGGGTCGCGGATTTCGTGCAGTTCATCCTGCGCGAGGTCCAGCAGCCGACCCGGGCGTTCGACATCGTCTACGAGGGGCTTGTCGAGGCGGTCCATCGGCGGCTGTGCCATGTCTGGGCCGCCGCGACCGGCGACGACCCGGACAGCGAGGAAACCAGGATCGTGGTTTTCACCCTGATCGGCCAGATCGTCTATTTCCGCATCGCGCGCGAGGTGGTGGTCAGGCGCATGGGCTGGCAGGAGATGGGCCCGGCGCAGGCGCGCCTGATCGTGGCGACGGCGCTCGACAACGTGATGGCCGCGCTCGCCGCGCGGCGGGAGCGCAAGCCATGAGCTTCCTGTGTGCCCTGCCCCTTGCCGGGATGCTGTTTTCCGCCTGCGCCGCGCCGCCGCCGCTCGCGGTCGGCTATGTCGAGGGCGATTTCGTCCTCGTCGCGCCGGTCGAGATGGCGCGGATCGAGACGCTCGCCGCGCG
>JACZJD010000553.1 GCA_014860725.1 Aquamicrobium sp. | reverse complement strand
GGCATGCGGCGCGGCGCCGCGCCCGGTGCGGATGAAGACGGCGTCGCCGATGCCGGCGTCGGGGTTGCGGTCGTAGGGGGCGACCAGCGTCTCGTCCGGGCCGATGCGGACGATCTCGCCCGTGCGCAGGCCGGACGACGAGCGGTGCTCGACCACGTCGCCGAGGCGCGCGCTGGTCGAGATGCCGCGCACGCGGTAGTGGCTGGGCGACACCTCGTCGATGCGCCCGCCGCTGCGCAGGAGCGTGCGGTCGTTGCCGAAGCGCGACAGGATGCGCTCGATCGCGTGAAGCGGCGTGTCGGTCGCACCCTGCATTGACTATCGCGGTCCCAGCGTCGAGATGGCCTGGTCGAGCGCCTGCTCGCTGTCGCGGATCAGCGCCGAGACGTGCTCGAAGGCGCGCTGGACCTGGATCAGCCGCGTGATCTCGAGGACGGGATTGACGTTGGAATCCTCGACGAAACCCTGGACGACGCCGGCGTCGAGGCGGTCGACCACCGGCTCGGGCGCCCCGAAGGGCACGATGCCGGAATTGCCGTAGCGGGTGAAATTGACGCCGGGCTGGAACTCGAACAGGCCGACGGCCGCCACGAGCCGGCCGTTCTGGTGCAGCGTGCCGTCGACGCCGGCCTCCGGCGGTCCGGCCTGCGGGTCGAGCTGGATCGGCGCGCCGCCGGCGTCGAGGACCGGATAGCCCTCGACCGAGACGAGATCGCCGGTGTCGAGCATGGTGAAGCGGCCGTCGCGGGTCATCACCGGGCCCTGCGGCGTCTCGATCGCGAACCAGGCGTCGCCGCGGATGGCGAAGTCGAACGGATTGCCCGTTTCGCGCAGCGGGCCGGTGTGGGTCGAAAGATAGGTGTCGCCGGCCGAGGCGAAGGAGACCGACTTGTCGCCCAGCCCGCTCACGATGTCCTCGAACTTCACGCCCGTCGCGCGGAAGCCGACCGTGCTGGTGTTGGCGACGTTGTCGGCGATGGTCGTCAGGCGCTTGTCGAGCGCCATCTGCGAGGACAGCGCGACGTAGATTCCAGACTGCAAGGCTTGCTTCCTATCGTTTCAGGGTTGCGATCGCCATCAGCGAGTCGACGGAGATGCCGTACTCGACGGGCTGGAACAGGGCGAGGACCGGCGACTGCGACGCCGAGGAGTTGTTGACGTCCCACATCGCGGTGAAGCGGGTGATGAACTTCTCGACCTTGGCCGGGTCCTGGAGATCCTCGAGGTTCAGGCGGTCCTCGATCAGCTTCGCCTGCTTGTCCACGTCCATCTGCGCGATGGCGTCGGGCAGGCCGAGATAGGTGCGCACCACCTCCGCCAGCGCCTTGTCGGCGAGGATCTCGTAGGCGTTGGTGATGGTGCCCGCCTTGCGCTGGAAGTAGAGCGCGAGGCGCACGCCTTCGCTTTGCTGACCGGTGTCTTCCTCCAGCTTCTGGCGCACATATTTGTCGACCGAGGGCCGCAGCGCCCGGTTGTAGGTGGTCGCTTCCTCGCCGAGCCCGGCGAAGTCGAAGCTCTTGACGAACTGCGCCCAGCTCTCGTTCTCGTGCTTGTTGGCGGGGCTGTCCGGGTCTTCGGTGCCGCCTTCCAGCATCTTCGTCAGCAGCTCCTTGTCGCCGAAGGACGCTTCCAGCCCGAACGCCTGGAGCGCGTAGAGGAGCAGCCGCTCGTTGTCCTTGTGCAGGAACTGGTCGATCGTCTTGATGTGGCCGATGTTGTCGGAGTAGTAGGCGGTCTCCTTGACATAGGCTTCCGCGGGCGTGCCGCCGGGCGGCGTGGCGCGCGTCAGATAGCGCTCGGCGACGCCGTGATTGGCGGGAACCCAGGTCGTGGCTTCCTCGCCCAGCGCCTCGAAGTTGAAGCTGCGCACGAACTCGGCATAGCGCTTGTCCGTCAGCTTGTTGGCGAAGCTGTCGGTCTCCTGGATGCCTTCCTTCAGCGCCTTGAGCATGAAGGCCTTGGCATAGGCCATGTCCTCGAGGCCGTGGGCCTTCATGGCGTAGCTGAACAGCCGGTAGTCGTTGACGAACTCCTCGGCCGATTTCACCTTGCCGATATTGGCGAGATAGTATTCCGTCTCGCGCTTGACCGCGACCTGATCTTCCACGCGCCCCAGCGACTTGCCGAGATCGCGGGTAACGAGCTGGTAACTCAGATAGGTACTAAGCACGCGCGTCTCCATTGCGCAGGACGGACCCCGCAAGGATAGTCGCAAATGCTTGCGTGAAGCTGAACGCCGCCGCCGCGCAGCCGTTCAAGCCTCGCGCAAGCCATGCGCGCTACGCAGAAGGTAACGGCGCATAGGAAGGTGACTCCGTGGGCATTCTGATTGGATTCGTGGTTATTCTGGGGTGCGTGCTCGGCGGCTACATGGCCATGGGCGGGCATCTCGAGGTTCTGATGCAGCCGTGGGAGCTGGTCATCATCGGCGGCGCGGGCGTGGGCGCGTTCCTGATCGCCAACCCGGTCTCGACGGTGAAGGACACCGGCAAGGCGATCATGGAGGCCTTCCGCCACCAGGTGCCGACCGAGCAGGACTATCTGGAGACGCTGGGCGTCCTGCACAGCCTGATGCGCGAACTGCGCACCAAGTCGCGCAACGAGGTCGAGGCCCACATCGACAATCCCGACGAATCGCCGGTGTTCCAGGCCTTCCCGAGCGTGCTCAAGAACCGGGACCTGACCAACTTCATCTGCGACTACTGCCGCATCATCATCATCGGCAACGCCCGGCCGTTCGAGATCGAGGCGCTGATGGACGAGGAAATCCACACCATCAAGCACGACAAGCTGAAGTCGTACCACGCGCTGACGGTGCTGGCCGACGCCTTCCCCGCGCTCGGCATCTGCGCCGCGGTGCTCGGCGTCATCAAGGCGATGGGCGCCATCGACCAGTCGCCGGAAATCCTCGGCGGCCTCGTCGGCGCGGCGCTGGTCGGCACCTTCCTCGGCATCTTCCTCAACTATGCGGTGGTCGGCCCGATCGCGCAGAAGGTCAAGATCGTGCGCGACAAGAAGAACCGCCTCTACATCATCGTCAAGCAGACACTGCTCGCCTACATGAACGGCTCGTTGCCACAGGTGGCGCTGGAGTTCGGCCGCAAGACCATCTCGGCCTATGACCGGCCCTCCATCGACGCCGTCGAGCAGAGCACGCTCCACGGCGGCGAAGCCCGCAAGGTGGCGTGATGAGCGGGGCGGCGGCGCAGCGGGATTTCGGCGCGGCTGGCGATCAGCCGCTGCCGCGCAATCCGATTGTCGAACGGCTCCTCGGCGACACCGGCGAGCCCGAGCACATCCTGCGCGCGGCGCGCTCGCTCGGCCTCAGGGCGCTTCCGGCCATCCGCGACAGCCTGAACGAGCAGGTCTCCTATCCCATCGAGATCGAGCTGGAGAGCGTGGCGCTGGCGCGCCTGGCGGAGGCCCGCCGGCCCGAGGCGGAGAACGACGCGCTGGTCGTCGCCGCCTCGGCGACCTCGCCGGACGCGCTGATGCTGATCGCGGATTCGCATGCGATCTCGCTTCTGGTCAGCGCGCTGTTCGGCGGCGACCCGGACATCCGCGTGACGCCGATCCTGCGTCCCCTGACCATGATCGAGCTGGAGCTGGCGTCCGTCGTCTTCGAGGCGACGGCGAAGGCGCTGAACGGCTCGGGCGTGCGGGCGCTGTCGATCAAGTTCCCGATGCCGTCCGCCATATCGGGGCAGGACCTGAGGAAGCTCGTCATCCGCGACGGTCCGGCCGTGCGCATGTCGTTCAAGCTCATCGCGCCGTCCGGCGAGGGCAGCTTCACCGTGATGATGCCGCAGCGTGTGCTGCTGCTCCACCGGGGCGACGGCTCGCTCGATGCGGACGAGGGCACGCAGAAGGAGCGCTGGCACGCCCGCTTCAGCGAGGAGGTGATGCGCTCGGCGGTGAAGCTCGAGGCGACGGTGCCGCTGTCGCGCATGACGCTGGGCGAGCTGTCGCAGCTCGTCGTCGGGCAGGTGATCGAGATGCCGGAGGCCGCGCCGACCTCGACGCTCCTGTCGGCGCACCGCACGCCGCTCTTCACCTGCGAGTTCGGCAAGCTGGGCCAGAACTTCACCGTTCGCATCACCGAGCCCGTCGACCAGGGCAAGGATTTCATCGACGGGCTGATGCCGGGCTGAACACCGCCGGCAACGCGCCTCAAGGAGACTGTAATGAACCCACCTCTTCCCGACCTGGAGAACCTCGGCGGTCTCGGCGGCACTGACGGTCCCGGCGATTTCGGGGATTTCTCCAATCCGCTGGATCTGGGCGGCCTGCCCTCGGGGCTGGGCGACGACCCGCAGGAGGCGGAACTCAACAAGGCGATCGAGGAGCTTCGCGGCGTCCTGCATGAGGACAGGGCGGCGGAAACGCCGTCTTTCGCCACGGCGGTCCCGGCGAGCGCCGCCCCGCGGGCGGCCAATACGGACATCATCATGAACATTCCTGTGGATGTTCAGATCGTGCTCGGCTCGACCGAAATGGCGGTCTCGGAGCTGATGGCGCTGCAAAAAGGCTCCACGGTGGCGCTGAATCGGCGCATTGGCGAGCCCGTCGACGTCATTGTCAACGGAAGGAAGATCGCCTGCGGCGAGATCACCGTGCTGGAACACGATCCCTCGCGCTTCGGTATAAAGC
>JACZJD010000552.1 GCA_014860725.1 Aquamicrobium sp. | reverse complement strand
GGCCCAGGTCAACAGGCCGTAGCGCTCGCCGAGCAGCATCGTGCCGGAAACCAGCCCGACGGCGGCGCCGACATAGCCGATCTGGCTGAGATAGACCGGCCCGCCGACCTTCTGCAACTGGAAGAAGAAGACGAACATCAGCGACGCCGAGGCGACCTGCGCGGCGACCAGCAGAGGCACGGACGGCAGCAGCGCGAAGCTGCCCGCGCTCCCCGAAAGGAGGATGCCCACGGCGAGCAGGACCGCCGCGGCGAGATGGCTGCCGGCGGCGAGCTCGATCGTGCCCGCCCCTTCCGGCCAGTCCCAGGTGCGGTAGATGTTGCCAAGCGCCAGGCTTACCGGCAGGGGCAGTCCGATCCCGACCCAGAACAGCTCCGCCGGCCGGCCCGCCTCGCCGCGCGTGACCGCCACCAGCAGCGCCCCGGCGAAGCCGACGACGATGCCGGCGATGCCGAGCGCGTTCGGTTTGCGTACGCCGAGGAGCAGCGACAGCATCAGCGTCACCACCGGTGACAGCGTGAACATGATGCCGGTGTAGCCGGCACCGAGATGCGGGATCGCCGAGAACATCAGGAGGTTGGGGATGGCGTAGGAGATCGCCGCGGCGACGACGAAGTAGCGAAGCTTGCCCGCCGTCGGCGCGATGCGGCCGCCGCCGGCGAGGAGTGCGGCGAGGAGCACCGAGCCGGCGCCGGCCGAGATGACGAAGGCCCAGACGACCGGCGCCACACCGGCCGCGGTCGCCACCTTGCCGAACGGAAGGATCAGCCCGAGCAGCGTTCCGGTGACGATCAGCAGGGCGAAGGCAGACGACCACAGAGCGTTCATGGCGGCGGTCTTAGCCTAGGCGCCTGGACGGCGCAGCCTTGGCGCGTTGGTCCAGCGCCAGGGCACGTGGGGCGCGACTGAGCGCGGCGGCTCAGTTCTGGTCGTCGGGGAACACCGGGATCGGCATGAACTCGACGCCGTCCTCGGCGAGCGAGCGCGCCTCGTCGAGCGTCGCCTCGCCGTAGATGCCGCGCGCCTCGGTCTCGCCGAAGTGGATCTTGCGCGCCTCCTCGGCGAACTTGTCGCCGACATAGTCGGCGTTCTCGCGGACCTTCTCGGCCAGTGCCTTCAGTTGCGCCAGCGCCTGCTTCTGCGCCTCGCCCATGGCCAGCGCGATCTGTTCTTTCTTGCGGCCAGTCGAGACGGCCGGCGCCATCAGCGCCTTACCGACCTTCTTCGAGCCGCAGGCGGGGCATTCGACGAAGCCGCGCTTCGCCTGCGTGTCGAAATCGTCGTTGCTGCGGAACCAGGCCTCGAAGTCGTGGTCCTTGTCGCAGACGAGCGAGAAGCGGATCACGATGCCGCACCTCTCAGTCCAGCGGGGCCGGAAGCCTCGACCGGCCGGACGGTGAAGTCGCGGGCGTTCTTCAGGTTGGGGATCTTGGCGCGCGCCGCGGCCACCGCGGCGGTGTCGATCTCGGCGACGATCACGCCCGGCTCGGCATGGTCGGCCTCGGCGACGATACGCCCCCACGGGTCGACAATCAGCGAATGGCCGTAAGTCTCGCGGCCGTCCTCGTGGCGGCCGCCCTGCGCGGCGGCGACGACGAAAGCGCCATTCTCGATGGCGCGGGCGCGCAACAGCGCATGCCAGTGCGCCTCGCCGGTCTGGCGGGTGAAGGCCGCCGGCACGGAGAGCACTTCGGCGCCGGCCAGCGCCTCGGCGCGGAACAGCTGCGGGAAGCGCAAGTCGTAGCAGATGGCGAAGCCGAGCCGGGCGATCGGCAGGGTAGCGACGACCGCCTCTCGGCCGGCCTCGTAGGCGGACGATTCGCGCCAGCTCTCGCCGTTGTCGAGGTCGACGTCGAACATGTGGATCTTGTCGTAGGTGGCGATCCGCCTTCCGTCGGGACCGAACAGGAAGGCGCGGTTCGCCAGCTTGCCGTCGCCGCGCAGGATCGCCGTCGAGCCGATGTGCAGGTGGATGCCGAGTTCGCCGGCGAGCGCCGCCGCCGCGGCGGCGACCGCATCGCGGTCCTCGGTGGTGAAGGCATTGGCGCGGGCGTCCTTGTCGCGCACCAGCGCGCCCGTCATTTCCGGCGTCTGCACGTAGGTCGCGCCGCGGCCTGCCGCCTCGCGCACCATCTCCTCCATGTCGCGGACGTTGCGGGAGACCTCGGTACCCGATCGCATCTGGACGGCGGCTGCGGTGAAGATCGCCATCGCCGTCAGCCCAGCCGGCCGGTGGCGAGCAGCGCGTCGAGCCGGCCCTGCGCCTCGAGCGCGTGAAGGTCGTCGGAACCGCCGACATGGACGTCGCCGACGAAGATCTGCGGGAAGGTGTAGCGCCCGTTGGCTCGCGCCAGCATCTCCTGCCGGAGTTCAGGCGAGAAGGAGGCGTCGTGCTCGGTATAGGCTACGCCCTTCCTGTCGAGCAGGCGCTTCGCCGCGGCGCAATAGCCGCACATCATGCGCGTGTAGATCGTTACGTCGACCATGTGGAAAATCCGCTATCTTCACGAGGCTATATAGTATCGGCCCCGCCGTCGCGGAAGTCCCCAGGCAGGACCCGGGCGAAGGTGAGCACGTCGACGGCCTCCGCGCCGGCTCGCCTCAGCACCCTCGTCGCCGCCGCGACCGTGGCGCCGGTCGTGTAGACGTCGTCGACGAGCAGCACCCGCCGGCCGGCGACGAGTGCCTTTGCGCCCGGCGGGACGGAGAATGCGCCGCGCACATTGTCCTCGCGCTCGCGCGCGCCGAGCCCGACCTGCTGGCGCGTCACCTTGCGGCGCACCAGCGCGCCGGGCTCGAAGGAAAGGCCCGAGGCGGCAGCCAGGGGGCGCGCGAGTTCGGCCGACTGGTTGAAGCGGCGCGACAGGAAGCGGCGCCAGTGCAGCGGCACGGGAACCACCAGGTCGGCGTCGGCGATCAGATCGACGCCCGCGCGCGCCATCCAGCGCGCCATCCACGGCGCGAGATCCGTACGGTCGTTGTACTTCAGGCCCTGCACCATCTCTCGGGCCACGCCCGAATAGGCGACCGCGGCGCGCGCCCGGGCAAACGGCGGCGGGTTGGCGATGGCTTCCGGCGACAACGCGCCCTCGCCCATTTCGTAGGCGAAGGGCGTGCCCAGCACCGCGCACCAGGGGCGTTCGAGGAAACGCAGCTTCCGCCAGCATTCGCCGCACAACGCGCCCGGCGTCTCCACCTGGCGCCGGCAGCCGGCGCAGACAGGCGGAAACAGGAGCCGCGCCGCGCCGCGGCCGAGCGACGTCGCCAGTGCCCTGATCCCGGTCCCGATCCCGGCCATGGGTTCCACCCCCCACCGGTTGATAGCACAACCGGGGCGCGCAGGGGAGTGCGGAGCGCGGGAGCCTGCAGGCGGCGCTGGCCGCTGCGTGACGCCGCCGCTCAGAAGATGCTGATCAGCGCCGTCCCGGCGATGGCGAGCAGCGCGCCCGCCCAGGCGGTGGCCGGCGGACGCTCGCCGCTTCTCAGCCACACCATCGGCAGCACCAGCACCGGGGTCATCGACGACAGCGTCGAGACGATGCCCACGTCTCCGCCGTGCAGCGCCGCCATCAGCAGCGACATGCCCAGCGCCGTGCCGAAGAACGTCGCGCCGAGCGCGAGGCCGAGCACGCCCGTCTCGAACGGCGCCCGCGCCGCGCGCACCGATGGCAACGCCAGCAG
>JACZJD010000551.1 GCA_014860725.1 Aquamicrobium sp. | reverse complement strand
ATAAACGGCCGATGCAATAAGCCATTCGGACCCGGGGGCGGTACCCGGCGCCTCCACCAGGAACCGCAGCGCGCGCCGCTGCGGCTGCTGATGGGGGCGAAACAGGATCGACGAGGGTGTAAAGATCGGACTTTGTCCCGGCATGGTAGCCACCGTTATCGGGCCAAACTTGTAGTTGCCAACGACAACTATGCTGAGGCGCGTCTCGCTGCTTAATGCGGCGCGATAGTCTCGAATCAAGCCCTGTGGGTTAGCACCTTCAGGCGGGGTTCGGAGGTACCTGGCAACAGAAACCTCCACCTTCCTTTTTCCCCTTTCCGCCGCCTTCCCCGCCTCTGGCCGCGATTGCGCGCGACGCTATATCCGGTTTACGGGGGCCCGAAGCTCGATTACACCATGACGTTCGAGATTCACGGAAACGGCCCCATGGCTGACGACCATATTCGCTACGACATACTCGCCCAGGAAGCGCTGCGCGGCGTGATGCGCAAGGTGCTGGGCGAGGTCGCGCGCACGGGCCTGCCCGGCAACCATCATTTCTTCATCACCTTCCTCACCGGCGCGCCGGGCGTGCGCATCTCCACGCGCCTGCGCGAGCGCTATCCCGAGCAGATGACCATCGTGCTCCAGTTCCAGTATTGGGACCTCAAGGTCACGGATTCCGGCTTCGAGGTCGGGCTGTCCTTCTCCGACATCCCGGAAAAGCTCGAAATCCCCTTCTCCGCCGTGCGCGGCTTCTACGATCCCTCGGTCAATTTCGAGCTGGAGTTCGACGTCAAGACGCCCGAGATGGAGAGCGGCGAGGACGAGGACGTCCCCGTGTTCGAGCCGGAGGAAGCCCCGGTCGCCGCCGTTCCCGCCGCGAAGAAGGAGCCGGCCGCCGACAAGGCCGAGGATGCCGGCGGCGAGCCGTCGAAATCCGCCGAGGTCGTCTCGCTCGACGCCTTCCGCAAGAAGTAGCGCCGCCATGGCCGAGATCGTCAACCTTCGCAGCGTGCGCAAGCAGAAGGCGCGCGCCGAGAAGGAGCGCGCGGCCGAGGCGAACCGCGCCCTTCACGGCCGCAGCAAGGCCGAGAAGCTGACCGAGACGGCGAAGCGCGCCCGCGAGACGGCGAGCCACGAAGGCCACAGGCGCGAGCGCCCGTCGCCGGCCGCGGAGAAAGACGGCGAGCGGTGAGCGGCATCATCAAGCGCTCGGTCGCCATTCGCGGCCACCGCACCTCGTTCTCGCTCGAACAGCCCTTCCACGACGAACTCGCCCGCATCGCGGCCACGCGCGGCATCGCGCTCGCGGCCCTCGTCGGCGAGGTCGATCAGGCGCGGTCGCGGGAAACCAACCTGTCCTCGGCGCTCAGGCTGCACGTGCTCGAATGGCTGAAGGCGCGCGCGAAGGACGCGCCGCCGTCCGCGGACGGCTGAGGAAAACCACGCCGCGGCCGTCATCCCGGCCGAGCGGAGCGAGAGCCGGGACCCATTGAGCAGCACGGCCGGGTGACGGATTTGTGCGGCGGCCGTGACACGCGCCGGGATGAGGACCGGGCCGCGCTCGACGATGTTCGCATCGATGGGTCCCGGCTCGGCGGCCGCTTCGCGGCCTTGGCCGGGATGACGCGGCGGAGGAGCGGGTGTAACCAACGGGCCGCCCCGCTTGCGGGAAAGGGTAAGGGTGAACGGCTGTTTCCG
>JACZJD010000550.1 GCA_014860725.1 Aquamicrobium sp. | reverse complement strand
CTTCTCGCGCGCGCCGCTGGTCGTCGGCGTCGTCTCCGTGCCGCGCGACCACCCCAAGGTGCCGCACTGGGAGATGTTCCTGTCGGGAGGGGCGGCGGCGATGAACCTCCTGCTCGCGGCCGGCGCGCTCGGCTACGGCGCGAACTGGATCTCCAACTGGTACGCCGACGACGAGGAAGGCAAGCGCATCCTCGGGATCGCGCCGCAGGAGCGCGTCGTCGGCTTCGTCCACATCGGAACCTTCGACGGCGAGATGCCGGAGCGCACGCGGCCGGAGCTTTCCGACATCGTCTCCGACTATGCCGGCCCCTGGGCCGGCCCGCAGGAAGGATAGGCAGCCATGTTCTACGAACCGTCCGCCGGCCACGGCCTGCCGCACGATCCGTTCAAGGCCATCGTCGCGCCGCGTCCGATCGGCTGGATATCGACCGTCGCGGCCGACGGTTCGCTGAATCTCGCGCCTTATTCGTTCTTCAACGCGCTGGGCACCAACCCGCATCTGGTGATGTTCTCCTCGGAAGGTGCGAAGGACAGCGCCACCTATGCCAGCGAGACGGGCGAGTTCGTCGTCAACCTCGTCACCCGCGACCTCGTCGACAGGATGAACGCCAGCAGCATCGACGCGCCGCGCGGCGTGTCGGAGTTCGGCCATGCCGGGCTGACGCCGGTGCCGTCGCGGCTGGTGAAGCCGCCGCGGGTCGGCGAGGCGCATGCGGCGCTCGAGTGCAAGGTGACGGAGATCGTCCGGCCGAGAGGCCTCGACGGCCGCACCGGCGACCGCTTCGCCGTCTTTGGCGAGGTGGTGGGCGTCCATATCGACGAGGCGATGCTCGACGAGAACGGCCTGTTCGACATCGTCAGGGCCGGCACCGTCGCCCGCCTCGGCTACATGGACTATGCCGCGGTGACGGAAACCTTCTCCCTGCGCCGCCCGCGCTGGGAGGAGTGAGGAAGGATCGCTAGGCCGGTATCAGCCATGCGGGAACGGCCGCCATGGGTGGGAAGGTAACGGTCCGGTTTCAGGATTTTCACGAACGTCGACACAGGCATATGATCTTGGTTGTGGCGAAAGTCTGCGCTGGAGGCGCATGATGAAGCCGTCCGTGATCGGGAAAGCGACGGCGCGACGCTGCGCCGAAGCTGCCCGCGAAACCACGTCATGAACATGGGCGAAGCCATAGCGAAGAATTCCCGCGCCGCTGTTGCCGGGCGGCAGGCCACCGGGGCGCTGGCATGGCGCGTTCTGGTCGCGATGCTG
This sequence comes from Aquamicrobium sp., assembly GCA_014860725.1. Next base: position 10,850 of record JACZJD010000550.1, on the reverse strand, counting down.
GTCGCGCGTACTGCCTTTGCGGTTGCTGCGCAGGGCCTGGTCGCGATCATCTACGCGATGCACGGCTCGGCGACGCCCTGGCGCGATGCCGAAGCGTGGCTGCCTGTCTACGGCACCCTGATCGACGCAGGCTGTCTTTGCCTGCTCTGGTGGCTCACGCGACGGGAGGGCATCACGCTGATCGATCTGATCGGCTTCGACCGCGGCCGCTTGTGGCGCGACGTCCTGCTGGGTCTCGCGCTGATTCCGCCGTGCCTCATGTTCATTTTCGGCGGCATCGCAATCAGCAGCTTCCTGATCTATGGAGCCGCCGGTCTGCCGCAGTTCGGCGAGCCGTTGCCGCTGGCAGCCGCGCTCTATGCCCTGCTGGTTTGGCCACTGATCTGGGGCTTTACCGAGCAGATGACCTATAACGGCTATCTGCTGCCGCGTTTTCAGGTGCTTTCCGGAAGCACGGCGTTTGCCGTGGCCTTAGTCGCATTGGCCTGGGCATTTCAACATGCCTTCATGCCGCTCACATTCGATCCGGCTTACATGGCCCATCGCGCCGCGTCGTCTGTGCCGAATACGCTGTTCATGCTCCTGGTCTATCTGCGCCTGCGCCGCCTCTTGCCGCTCGCCGTCGCGCATTGGTTGATGGATGGTGCGTCGGTTTTCGTCGGGAGCGTTCTACCGTTGCTCGCATAGCAGACTCGAGACGACCAGGAATCACCCGAGCCCCGCCGCCCCGGCCCGCGCCAGCAGCCGTTCGGCGCGCTTGAGGTGGGGCCGGTCGTACATCTTGCCGTCGATGGCGACGACGCCGGGATTGCCCGCTGCCGCGAACGCGTCCATCACGGCGCGCGCCTCGGCGACGGCTTCCGGCGACGGGGTGAAGACCGCGTTGATGACCGGAACCTGCACCGGATGGATTGCCATGCGGCCGGTGAAGCCGTCGCGCGCCCCTTCGAGGCAGTCGCGGTGGAACGCCTCCTCGTCGCGGAAATTCGGGAACACCGTGTCGATCGGCGCGACTTCGGCGGCGGTGGCGGCAAGGATGGTCGAGATGCGCGCGAAGCGGAAGACGTCGGTGTAGCGGCCGTCCTCGTCGCGGGTCGCGACGGCGCCGATCTCGGCCGAAAGGTCCTCCGCGCCCCAGGTCAATCCGGAGAGCCGCTCGCTCGCGCCGGCATAGGTGCCGGCGTTCAGCACGCCGGCCGGCGTCTCGGTGATGATCGGCAGGATGCGCGTCGCGCCGTCCGCGATGCCCGCTTCCGCCTCGTGAACGCGCAGCCTGACCGCCAGCCGCGCCACGTCCTCGCCGCTGTTGGATTTCGGCAGCATGATGCCCGCCGGCCCGGCCTTCACCACAGCGGCGAGGTCGTCGTCGGTCAGGCCCGTCGACAGGTCGTTGACGCGGACATAGAGCAGGGGGCCGGCCTTCGCGCCGGCGACCACCTCGGCCGTGAGCCTGCGCGCCGCCTCCTTGCGGCCGGCGGCAACCGAATCCTCGAGGTCGATGATAAGCGCGTCGGCGCCCGATTCGAGGCCCTTGGCCAGCTTCTTTTCCGAATCTCCCGGTACGAACAGCAGCGAGCGCATCAGGCGGCAGGCCTCTTCTGCACCATCGTCTGGCGCAGGCAGCGCGCGACGAGGTCTCCGTTCTGATTGTAGGCGCGGTGCTCCATCTCGACCACGCCGCGGTCCGGCTTCGACTTCGATTCGCGCACCGACACGATCTCGGTCTCGACGCGGACCGTGTCGCCGTGGAAGAGGGGATGGGGGAAGGTCGTCTCCGTCATGCCGAGATTGGCGACAATGGTGCCGAGCGTGGTGTCGGGCACCGAGATGCCGATCATCAGGCCGAGCGTGAACAGCGAATTGACCAGCGGCTTGCCCCATTCGCTCTTCGCGGCGTAGTCGAAGTCGATGTGCAGCGGCTGCGGGTTCATGGTCATGACCGAGAACAGCACGTTGTCGCTCTCGGTGACCGTGCGCCGCAGCGGGTGGCGGATCACCTGCCCGACGGTGAATTCCTCGAGATAAAGCCCGGCCATGCCGCGTCCCTCCCTTGTCTCCGCCGTCATGGCTGACGGCCGGTTAAGATTCATGGTGAACCGTTCGTAAACCATTTTTCTCTAGCGTCCAGAGCATCTCAGGTTCGCGTGGGCGTCGATGATCGTCAGGCACTTCCTCAAATGGATCGGCAATGCGCGCGTCGGCGAACGCGCGGCGGCGGCGGGGGCTCTCGCCCGCGCCTTCCTCGATCACCAGATCGCCTTCGAGGACCGCTGCGAGGCCGAGGCCGCGCTGACGCTGCTGCTCGACGATCCGTCGCCCAAGGTGCGCGCCGCGCTCGCCGAGGCGCTGTCGATGAGCCGCCACGCGCCGCCGCAGATCGTCGCCGCGCTCGCCTCCGATCAGGACGAGGTGGCGGCCTGCATCCTTATCCGTTCGCCATTGCTTACCGATGTCGATCTGATCGACAGGGTGGCGGCCTCGCGGCCGTCGATCCAGGCGCTGATCGCCTCGCGCCCCGTCGTGTCCATGAGCCTGTCGGCGGCCATCGCCGAGGTCGGCGCGCTCGAGGCCTGTCTGGTGCTGGCGCGCAATGCGGGAGCGGAAATCGCCTCGCTGTCGTTCCGCCGCATGGCCGAGCGCTTCGGCCACGAGGCCGCGCTGCGCGAGGCCCTGCTTGCCGATTTGCGCCTGCCGGGCGACTGCCGCCACATGCTCCTCGTCGCGCTGGGCGAGGCGCTGAGGCATGCGCCGCTGGTGCGGGCGCTGATGGGCGAGGCGCGCGCCGAGCGCGTGACGCGCGAAGCCTGCGTGCGCGCCTCGCTGACCCTGATCGAGCATACGCCGACGGGCGAGCACGCAGCCCTGATCGAGCATCTGCGCCTGCGCGGCGAACTGATGGCAGGCTTCCTGCTGCGCGCCATCGCCCATGGCAAGGTCGATTTCCTCGGCTCGGTGCTGATGACGCTCAGCGGCCATTCCGAGGAGCGGGTGAGGGCGATCCTGGCGTCCGGCCGCGACGTCGCCGTCACGTCGCTGTTCGGCGCGTCGGGGCTGGCGAAGCCGCTCCATGGCGTGTTCCTGCGCGCGCTGAAGGTGTGGCGCGAGGTGGCCGCCGGCCGCCGCGTCGCCGGTGCGCAGGAGGTGAGCTGGCTGATGCTGAACGAGATCAATGCTGCGCCCGGCCAGCCCGGCCCGGCCGAGAGCGACCGCGAGGCCGCCGCCCTCATCAAGGCCATCCACCTCGAGGCGCTGCGCGAGAACGCCCGCGAGCACGCGCTCGCCATCGCCGCCGCCTGACGGCGGCTGCGGTCCGCTTTCGAGCCGGTCTTTCGGTCTATTTCAAGGTATAGGCCGCCATGACCATATCGATCATCGGCCGCCGCACCATGCCCCAGTCGTCGAAGCTCACGGCGTCGATCGGCAGCTGAACGATCTCGGTCACGCCCCTGTGGCGCCCGTCGTTGCGGATGGAGCGGAACAGGGCCTCGACCGCCGCGTCCGGTCCTTCGAGGATCTGGCACACCCGCCTGTCCTCGAAGGCGAGCAGGCCGGTGATGCCGTGCGCCTTGTTGAAGGCCGCAGCCGTCCCGACAAGGGCGTCGATGTCCGCCTCCGTCACATGCGGTTCGAGTGTCGAGACGTAGACGATGCGCAGCGGCATGAAGCTCTCCCGTTACGGGAGCAAGCGCTATCAGATATCCAGTTCCTCGACAAACTCGGCCCGCTCCTGGATGAAGCGGAACCGCGCCTCCGGCTTGGTGCCCATCAGCGATTCGACCGAGGCCTTCGTCGCTGCCTCGTCGTCGATCACCTCGACGCGCAGCAGCGTTCGCTTGGCGCGGTCCATCGTGGTTTCCTTGAGCTGGCCCGCCATCATCTCGCCCAGGCCCTTGAACCGGCCGATCTCGACCTTGCCGCGCCCGGTGAACTCGGCTCGCAGCAATTCGTCCTTGTGGGCGTCGTCGCGCGCGTACATCACCTTGCCGCCCTGGCTGATGCGGTAGAGCGGCGGCACGGCCATGTAGAGATGGCCGTTGCGGATCAGCTGCGGCATCTCCTGATAGAAGAAGGTCATCAGCAACGACGCGATATGCGCGCCGTCGACGTCGGCGTCGGTCATGATGATGACGCGGTCGTAGCGCAGGTCTTCCTCGCGGTACTTGGAGCGCGTGCCGCAGCCCAGCGCCTGCACGATGTCGCCGATCTGCTGGTTGGCCGTCAACTTGTCGTGGCCGGCGCTGGCCACGTTGAGGATCTTGCCCCTGAGCGGCAGCACGGCCTGGCTGGCGCGGTCGCGCGCCTGCTTGGCCGAGCCGCCGGCCGAGTCGCCCTCGACGATGAACAGCTCGGCCCCCTGCGCCGCCGTCTGCGTGCAGTCGGCGAGCTTGCCGGGCAGCCGCAGCTTGCGCACGGCCGACTTGCGGCTGACTTCCTTTTCCTGCCGGCGGCGCAGCCGCTCGTCGGCGCGCGCGATCACCCAGTCGAGGAGCTTGCCCGACTCGGCCGGGTTGTCGGCCAGCCAGTGGTCGAAGGCGTCGCGGATCGCCGTCTCCACGATGCGCTGCGCCTCGACGGTCGCCAGCCGGTCCTTGGTCTGGCCGACGAATTCCGGCTCGCGGATGAAGACCGACAGCATGCCCGCGGCCGAGATCATCACGTCCTCCGACGTGACGATTGCGGCGCGCTTGTTGCCGACGAGCTCGGCATAGGCCTTCAGCCCGCGCGTCAGCACGTTGCGGAAGCCCATCTCGTGCGTGCCGCCCTCGGGCGTCGGGATGGTGTTGCAGTAGGAGTTGACGAAGCCGTCGCCGCCGAACCACGTCACCGCCCATTCGAGCGAGCCGTGGCCGCCCTGCTTCTCGCTCTTGCCGGCGAAGATTTCGCGCGTGACCTGGAATTCGGAGCCGAGCTGGGCGGAAAGATAGTCCTTCAGCCCGCCCGGGAAGTGGAAAGTCGCCCGCGCCGGCGTCTCGTCCTTGTCCGACAGCAGCAGGGGATCGCACGACCAGCGGATTTCGACGCCGCCGAAGAGATAGGCCTTGGAGCGCGCCATGCGGTAGAGCCGCGCCGGCTCGAACTTCGCCCCCTTGCCGAAGATGTCCGCATCGGGGTGGAAGCGCACGGTGGTGCCGCGCCGGTTGTGCACCTCGCCCAGGCTTTCGAGCGGCCCCTGCGGAACGCCGCGCGAAAAACGCTGGCGATAGAGCTTTCGTCCGCGCGCGACCTCCACTTCCAGCGCATCCGACAGCGCGTTGACCACCGAGACGCCGACGCCGTGCAGGCCGCCCGAGGTCTCGTAGACCTTGGAGTCGAACTTGCCGCCGGCATGCAGCGTCGTCATGATGACTTCGAGCGCCGACTTGTCCCTGAACTTGGGATGCGGATCGACCGGGATGCCGCGGCCGTTGTCGGTGACGGTCAGGAAGCCGTCGGCGGAAAGCTCGACCTCGATGAAGGTGGCGTGGCCGGCCACGGCCTCGTCCATCGAATTGTCGATCACCTCGGCGAAGAGGTGGTGCAGCGCCTTTTCGTCGGTGCCGCCGATATACATGCCCGGCCGGCGGCGCACCGGCTCCAGCCCTTCCAGAACCTCGATGTCGGCCGCGCTGTAGCCGTCGCTGCCGTCGCGCACCGGCGGCTGCGGCCTCGCCCTTGCGGCCTCCACCAGCGGGTCGGCCGGGTGCACTGCCGGCTGCGCGGGCTGCGCCGGCCGGGCGGCAATCGAGAAAAGGTCGTTTGCGTCGTCCATGAAACCCCGTTGTCCGCATCGTCGCGAATCGCCCGCGATACTGCCATGCCTGACCGGCCAAGGCGACTGCGTTCGTGTTCCGTTCATTGCCGCAGGCGTTGTGTCCCCGGCTTTGGACAGTTTTATGGTTATGGGTGAGCGCCGGTTAACCAGGCAACCGGAAAGCCGCGCCGATTGCCGCCTCCGCTTCACAATTGTTTAGGTTTACCCGCCAGCCTGCCGGCGTCGCAAAGGGTGCGAGCGCTGAGGGGGCCAAAGCGTGAGACGCAAAGTCATCGCCATGATCGGCATCGCCGCCGTGTTCGGCGCGCTGTCGATCTTCGCAGCCGACCTGTGGCTGCGCAGCCAGGCGTCCGCTCGCATCGAGCCAGAGCGGGTCGTGGTCGAGCCGGCCGCGCCGCGCGTCGAGTTCGCCACCATCGTGGTCGCCGCCGCGCCGCTGCGCTTCGGCATGGAGCTCGAGGCCGCCCATGTCGCGGAAATTCCCTGGCCGGCCGATGCCCTGCCGCAGGGCGCGTTCCCGACGGTCGCGGCGCTGATGGCCGAGGGCGGTCGCGTGGTGCTGTCGCCGATCGAGCCCAACGAGCCGGTGCTGATGGCGAAGCTCTCGGGTGCCGGCGGCCGCGCCACGCTCTCCAACCTTCTTTCGCCCGGCATGCGCGCCGTGACCATCCGCACCGACGAGATCGCCGGCGTCGGCGGCTTCGTCACGCCCGGCGACCGGGTCGACGTCGTGCTGACGCGCGACGCGGGCGCCATCAACGAGGTCTCGGGCAATGCGCGCGGCGCGGCCGGCTCCACCATCGCCACGGAGGTGGTGGTCGCCAATGCGCGGGTGCTCACCGTCGGGCAGGGCGCCGACGAGCGGGCGACCGCGCCGCAGGTCGTCGGTTCCGTCACCATCGAGGTCACGGCCGAGGGCGCCCAGAAGGTGGCGCTGGCGCGCAATGTCGGCACGCTGTCGCTGTCCCTGCGCTCGGCAGGCGAGAACGATCTTTCGCCCGACGGCGTGACGACGATCTCCGCCTTCGGCGGCTCGGTCGGCGCGGGCCTCGGCAGCATGTTCGACGGGCTCGCCGAGCGCGTGGCGGAGCCGGAGGAGACCAAGTTCAGCACCGTGTTCGTCCGGCGGGGGACCGACGAGCCGCAAAGCTATCAGGTCGTGTCGCCGCAGGAGTGAGCCGGCGGGATACGTCAGGGGTGGATGGGGACGAAGGAATGACACGCAGCAACAGGCCCGATGCGCGGCCGGCGAAGGCGCGAAGCCGCCTGCGGGCCGTCCTGATCTTCGCGGCGGCGTTCGCGGTGGCCTTCGGCGGCGCGAAGCTCGCGCGCGCCAACGGCACCGCCGTCGAGCTCGCCTCGGCCCGGCACGCGCTGGTCAAGGTCGCCAAGGGCAAGCCGCGCACGGTGCGCACCGGCAGCGCCTTCTACGAGATCGTCGTCGGCGACCCGGACATCGCCAACGTGACGCCGCTCACCGACCGCTCCTTCTACGTGCTCGGCAACGCGCTCGGCACCACGGGAATCGCGCTGTTCGACGAGAACCGGCAGCTCGTCGCAACGCTCGACGTGGAGGTGACGCTCGACACCGACCGGCTGGCGAGCACCATCCGCGACGCGGTCCCCGGCGCCGACATCAAGGTCGGCTCGGCCAATGGCCGGCTGGTGCTGTCGGGCTCGGCCGAGGACGCCGTCGCCGCGGAGAAGGCGAGCCGCATCGCCTCGCGCTTCGCCGGCGACGAGGAGGTCATCAACTCCGTCGACATCTCGTCGTCGCAGCAGGTGCAGCTCAACGTCCGCTTCGTCGAGGTGACGCGGCAGGTCGGCCACGAGCTCAGCTCCAAGCTCGGCGTCTCCTATGTCGGGCCGAGCGGCGGCATATCGTTCAACTCCGAGCCGCGGGCCACCGCCTCCACCGCCGTCAGCGACATCATCGCCGGCTACACCTCGGGCCGGTTCTCGATCGATCTGGCCATCAAGGCGCTGGAGGATCGCGGCGTCGCGCGCAAGCTGGCCGAGCCGAACCTGATCGCCCGCTCGGGCGAGCGCGCGAGCTTCCTCGCCGGCGGCGAGTTCCCGATCCCGGTGGCGAGCGACGAGGACAAGATCACCGTCGAATACAAGAAGTACGGCGTCAGCCTCGACTTCACGCCGACCGTGCTCAAGGACGGGCTGATCAGCCTGGAGATCGAGCCGGAAGTCTCCTCCGTCGACAATTCCGCCACCTATCGCATCGGCGACATCGCCATTCCGGGCTTCGTGGTGCGCCGCGCCAAGACCTCCGTCGACCTCAAGAGCGGCCAGAGCTTCATGGTCGCGGGCCTCCTCCAGACCCAGAACGATCAGGTTGCGCAGCGCCTGCCGGGCTTGAGCCGCCTGCCGGTGCTCGGCGCGCTGTTCTCCTCCAAGGCCTACCAGCGGCGCGAGACCGACCTCGTCATCATCATCACGCCGCATCTGGTCAACCCGATGGACCCGACCAAGAAGCCGCGCACGCCGCATGACGGCGCGCTCGCCGCGAGCAACACCGACTACTTCCTCGGCAACATCGAGGAGGTGCGCCCGGACGGCCGCCCCGTCGGCGCGCTCGCCGCCTATGCGCCGGAAGCCGCGGCGGCGCTTCCCGCCTTCGGCCATTTCCTCGATCTGGAGTAGCGCGATGAGAAAGCTCACGGTTCTCCTTCTCCTCGCCTTCGCGCTGGCGGGCTGCGCCAGCGAGGACGTGCTGCGCTACGACGGCGTCACCACCGCGGCCGGCGACGCGGTCGCCGCCAACACGGTGCTGCAGATGGCCGATCCGTGGCCGCGCGGGGTCGAGAACAGGCGCCTTCGCACCCCGGCGGTGAGGCCCGCGGCTGCGGCTGCCGCACCCGCCAAGGAGCCTGCGAAATGAGCGCCGCGACCCGCCGCATCGTCCTCGTCTCGCCCGACCGCGCCTTCGCGCAGGAGGTGCGCTCGGCGCTCGCCGCCTCCGAGGGGCTGGAGCTGACCACGGTGGAAGCCGGCGTCACGGAGCTGCGCGGCGAGCTTCAGGAGCCCGAGCTCGGCGCGGTGGTGGTCGACATGGACGCCTCGCGGCTCGACGAGATCGAGGCCTTGCAGCGCATCATGCGCCGCCTCGACGGGCGCGCCCAGGTCGTCGTCGTCACGCGCGAGTTCAACGCCGCGGCCGTGCGCATCCTCGTCCAGCTCAAGGTCGCCGATTTCCTCGTCCGGCCGGTCGCCGTCGCGGACCTCGTGCGCTCCTGCCTGCGCGCGTTGCAGGGGCCGGGCAGGGCGGAGAATGCCGACTCGCAGATCTACACCTTCATGCCGGCCGCCGGCGGCGTCGGCGCCACCACGCTCGCGCTCCAGGCGGCCTGGCAGCTCCACCATTCTCTGTCGCGCCCGGCCTCGACCTGCATCGTCGACCTCAACTTCCAGCAGGGCTCCTGCGCCGAATATCTCGACCTTGAGCCGCTGTTCGATCTCGCCGAGGTCGAAAGCCAGCCCGAGCGCCTCGACCGTCAGCTTCTCGACGTCATGCTGTCGAAGCACGAGAGCGGCCTGTGCCTGCTCGCCGCGCCGACCCGGCCGGCCGAGATGCGCTCCTTCGACACCGACGTCGTGGTGCGGATGCTCGATCTCGTCTCGGCCTATTTCGACAATGTCGTGATCGACCTGCCGCGCACCTGGTTCCCGTGGACGCCGACCGTGCTTCTGGGTTCCAACCGGCTCTACATCGTCGCCGAGATGACCGTGCCGTGCCTGCGCCATACCCAGCGCCTGATCCGCGCGATCCACGACACGGTCGGCAAGGAGGTCGAGCCGCAGGTCATCGTCAACCGCTTCGAGCAGCGCGCCATGGCGAACGGCGTGCGGCAGGCCGATGTCGAGGAGGTGCTGGGCGGGCATTTCGCCGGCGGCGTCGCCAACAACTACAAGCTGGTGCGCGAGGCCGTGGACCGCGGCGTGCCGCTTCAGGCCATCGATCCAGCCGCCAACGTCGTCCGCGACCTGAAGCGCATCATCCTGCCCGAGGAAGCCGGCACGGCCGAGAAGAAGAAGCCGCTGTTCTCGCTGCCGTTCCGGCGCAAGACGGCCTGAGAGGGAAGGTCGCCCGCATGTCCGCCAGCCGCTTCTCCGCGCTTCACGCCCGCGCCGCGCAGGCGCCGCGGCCCGCCCGCGCCAGCGAGCGCGAGGTGGTCGTCACCATCCCCAACGCCCGCCGGCCGGAGCCGGAGGCGAAGCAGCCCGAGCACGCCAAGACCTCCAACCGCGTGCTCGACGCGCGCATCCGCATTCACCGCATGCTGATCGAGGAGATCAACCTCGTCGCGCTGGAGCGGCTGCCGAAGGACGAGATGCGGCGGCAGGTGCAGGATTTCGTCGGCGAGAAGACGCGCGAGGAGCGGCTGGCGATCAACGGCGCCGAGCTCGAGGCTCTGGTGGACGACATCGTCGACGAGATGGTCGGCCTCGGCCCGCTGGAGCCGCTGCTCAAGGACCCCACCATCAACGACATCCTCATCAACGGCCACGAGAACTGCTTCGTCGAGCGGCGCGGCAAGCTGGAGAAGATCCACGTCCCGTTCAAGGACGAGGCGCATCTGCTCAGGATCATCAACAAGATCGTCGCCGCCGTCGGCCGCCGCGTCGACGAAAGCCAGCCCATGGTCGATGCGCGCATGCTCGACGGCTCGCGCTTCAATGCCGCGATCCGCCCCATCGGCGTCGACGGGCCGCTGGTCTCGATCCGGAAATTCTCCAAGAACAAGCTCGGCCTGCACAAGCTGGTCGAGTTCGGCGCGCTGACGCAGACCATGGCCGAGGTGCTGGCCGCCGCCGTCTATTCGCGCAAGACGACGATCATCTCCGGCGGCACCGGCACCGGCAAGACCACGATGCTCAACGCGCTCTCGGCCTTCATTCCCGAGGACGAGCGCCTCATCACCATCGAGGACGCAGCCGAGCTCCAGCTCCAGCAGCCGCATGTGGCGCGCATGGAGACGAGGCCGGCCAACATCGAGGGTCACGGCGAGATCCGCCAGCGCGACCTCGTCAAGAACGCGCTCCGGATGCGGCCCGACCGCGTCATCCTCGGCGAATGCCGCGGCGA
>JACZJD010000079.1 GCA_014860725.1 Aquamicrobium sp. | reverse complement strand
CTGCAGGTCGGCCGGCAGCGCCTGGTACTTGGCCTTGTCGACCACCAGCTCGGTCGCCAGACCCGGCTCGATGAAGCTCGGGAAGTAGTAGTTCTTGGCGATCTGGTAGAAGCCGAGCGCGAGGTCGTTATAGGGGCCCACGAACTCGGCCGCGTCGAGCGTGCCCGACTGCAGCGCCTGGAAGATCTCGCCCGCGGCCAGGTTCGTCACCGAGGCGCCGAGCTTCTGCCACACCTGGCCGCCGAGGCCCGGCGTGCGGAAGCGCAGGCCCTGCACGGAGGACAGGCCCGTCAGCTCGTTGCGGAACCAGCCGCCGGCCTGCGTGCCGGTGTCGCCGGACAGGAAGCCCTGCACGCCGAACTGGTCGTAGATCTCGTCCCAGATCTCCTGGCCGCCGAGATAGCGCACCCAGCCGCTCAGCTCGCGCGAGGTCATGCCGTAGGGAACGCCGGTGAAGAAGGACAGGCCCGCGCTCTTGTTCTGCCAGTAGTAGGCGGCGCCGTGGCTCATCTCGGCATTGCCGTCGATGACCGCGTCGAGCGACTGCAGCGGCGGCACCAGCTCGCCGGCCGAATAGACGTGAATGGTGAGGCGGCCGCCGGACGCGGCGGTGATGCGGTCGGCCAGACGCTGCGCGCCCACGCCGAGGCCGGGGAAGTTCTTCGGCCAGGTCGTGACCATGCGCCAGGTCTGGTTGCCCTGGGCGATGGCGGGGGCGGCAAGCGACGAAGCGGCTACCGCGCCGGCGCCGGCAAGGCCGGCTTTCTTGATGAATGAACGACGATCCATGATCTCCTCCAGACTGTAGACGCCTCTCGGCGGATGAAGAACGCCAGGCGCTCCATGTGCATCAATACACACGTTTTTCTTCGCGTCCAACTGCCTGCGGCGGCAAAAAGAAGGCCCCGGAACTGCCGCATACTTGACCGCACGGATGGCCGCCCGCGGTTGAACTGCCCGGCGCATGCCTCTAGAACGCGCCCCACATACGCGCCACAAGCATCGCAGTCGCGATCCCCGACGGAAGGTTGCCCGTGTCGATCGAATTCAAGGACAATGCCGAGACGCTGCGCGTCACGCTGGAGCGCACCGCGGACGCCATCGGCGGCAAGGCGGTGACGCTGCGCGACATCGTGGCGCTGATCGGCGAGCAGGGCCTGCTCCTGATCTGCGCCGTGCTGACGATCCCGTTCCTGCTGCCGGTGTCGATCCCCGGCGTCAGCACGGTGTTCGGCCTCGCCATCATCCTGATCTCGATCGGCATCACGGCCAACCGCGCGCCGTGGCTGCCGCGCCAGATCATGGACCGGCCGATCGACGCCGAGAAGCTGGTGCCGACGCTGCGCAAGGGCGCAGGCCTCGTCGAGCGCATCGAGACCGTCATCCGCCCGCGCCTGACCGGGCTGACCGGCAGCGCCGCCGTCAACCGCTTCAACGGGCTGATGCTCATTCTGGGCGGCGTGCTGCTGATGTTCCCGCTCGGCCTCGTGCCGTTCTCGAACACGCTGCCGGCCTTCGCCATCCTGTTCCTGTGCATCGGCATGTCGCAGCGCGACGGCTGGCTCGTGATCGCCGGCTACGCGACGACCGTCGCGACCATCGTCTACTTCTCCCTCCTCGCCTATCTCGCCGTGATGGCGGGGCGCGGCATCGCCTCCATGCTCGGCGGCAGCTAAGGAGCCGCCGATTGGAAAGGCGGCGCAATCCCGCTAGATTGGTTCTTATAGGCCCCGTCCGCGGACGGGACCGGAAGCAGCAGGACGCAAGCTTGTCATGACCCAGCCCATCGTCGCCGTTTCGACCGACGTGCGCCAGTTCGAGAACTACACCTGGCACGCCGCGCCGCGGCAGTATCTGGAGGCCGCCATCTCCGTCGCCGGCGTGCTGCCGGTGCTGGTGCCGTCCTTCGGCGAGCGGCTCGACCTCGAATCGCTGATCGCGCGCATCGACGGCGTCATGCTGACGGGCTCGAAATCGAACGTCGATCCCACGCTCTACGGCGGCGAGGCGACGGAGGAGAACGGCCCCTACGACCGCGACCGCGACGCCACCACCGTGCCGCTGATCCGGCTCGCCATCGAGCGCGGCGTGCCGCTGCTGGCGATCTGCCGCGGCCTGCAGGAGCTGAATGTGGCGCTCGGCGGCACACTCGATTCCGAGATCCAGGAGATGGACGGCCGCATCGACCACCGCGCCCCGGTCAGCGACGATCAGGACCTGCGCTTCGCCATCCGCCAGAAGGTCGAGATCAGGCCCGGCACCTGCCTCGCCGGCGTGTTCGGCCCGGGCGAGATCATGGTCAACTCGGTCCACCGGCAGGCGGTCGGCCGCCTCGGCAGGCGGCTTCAGGTCGAGGCCGTGGCCGAGGACGGCACGGTCGAGGCCGTGTCGGTGGCGGGCGCCCCGGCCTTCGCCGTCGGCGTGCAGTGGCATCCCGAATACTGGGCGCAGTCGGACGACGTCTCGGCCCGCATCTTCCGTGCCTTCGGCGAGGCCGCGCGCGCCCGCGCAGCCGCCCGCGCCGGCCGCCTCGCGGCCGAATGAGCCGTTGCGGCCTCAGTCG
>JACZJD010000549.1 GCA_014860725.1 Aquamicrobium sp. | reverse complement strand
CTGCTGACCCTTCTCGCGGGCTGGCCGCCTTAGGCCAGGCCGCGCTTCTCCATCATCGCATCGGGCGTCGGCATCTTGCCGCGGAACGCGCGGTAGAGCTCTTCCGGGTCCTTGGTTCCACCGGCCGCGTAGATGTACGTGCGCAGCTTCCCGGCCAGCGCCGGGTCGAACACGTCGCCCGTCTCCTCGAAGGCCGAGAAGGCGTCGGCGTCCAGCACCTCCGACCACATGTAGGAATAGTAGCCGGCCGAATAGCCGTCGCCGGAGAAGACGTGCAGGAAATGCGGCGTGCGGTGGCGCATGGCGATCTCCTCCGGCATGCCGAGCCGCTCCAGCGTCCCGGCCTCGAAGGCGCGCGGATCGACGGGCGCTTCCGCCTGCGCGTGATAGGCCATGTCGACCAGCGCCGAGGCCGCGAACTCGACCGTGACGAAGCCGGCGTTGAAGTTGCGCGCCGCCAGCATCTTCTCCACCAGCTCGGCCGGCATCGGCGCGCCGGTGGCGTGGTGGACGGCATGCTTCGCGAGGATGTCCGGCACGGTCAGCCAGTGCTCGTAGATCTGCGACGGCAGCTCGACGAAGTCGCGCGACACGGCGGTGCCGGAGACCGACGGCCAGCGCGCCTCGGAGAGCATGCCGTGCAGCGCATGGCCGAACTCGTGGAACAGCGTGCGCGCCTCGTCCATCGACAGCAGCGCCGGCTGTCCCTTGGGCGGCCGGGCGAAGTTCATGATGTTGTAGACGATGGGCGTCGCGCCCTCGCCGAGCTTGTAGGCGCTCTGCAACGAGCTCATCCACGCGCCGGAGCGCTTCGACGGCCGGCCGAAATAGTCGGCGAGGAAGACCGCGCGATGCGCGCCGTCGGCGTCCTTCACCTCGAAGACCCGCACCTCCTCGTGCCAGGCGGCGATGCCCTTCTTCTCCTCGAAGGCAAGGCCGAACAACCGGCCCGCCACGTCGAAGCAGGCGTCGATGATGCGGTCGAGCTGGAGATAGGGTTTCAGCTCGGCCTCGTCGAAGGCGTATTTCTCGGCCCTCAGCTTCTCCTGCCAGTAGCGCCAGTCGGCGGCGGCAAGCGGCGTGTTGTCGCCGGCGCGCGCGGCGAGCCGCTGCAGCTCCTCGCGGTCGGAGGCGGCCCGCGCACGCGCCTTCTCCCAGACCGGCTCGAGCAGCGCCAGCACCGCCGCCGGCGACTTCGCCATCGTGTCGTCGAGCTTGAGCGCGGCGTAGCTGTCGTAGCCGAGCAGCCGCGCCTTTTCGGCCCTAAGCGAAAGCGTCTCCTTCACCACCGGGCCGTTGTCGGTCTCGCCGCCGTTCTCGCCGCGCCCGGTGAAGGCGGCGAACGCCTTCTCGCGCAGGTCGCGCCGGGCCGAGAACGACAGGAACGGCTCGACAATGGAGCGCGACAGCGTCACCGCATAGCGGCCTTCCTGCCCGCGCGAGGCGGCGGCTTCCGCCATCGCCGCCTTGAGGAAATCGGGCAGGCCCGAAAGGTCGTCACCCTCGTCGAGAAACAGTGCCCACTCCGCCTCGTCGGCGAGCACGTTCTGGCCGAACTGTGCGCCGAGAGAGGCCAGCCGCTCGTTGATCGCGGCGAGCCGCTTCTTCTCGTCCTCGCCCAGCCTCGCGCCGGCGCGCACGAAGCGCTTCCACGTCTTCTCCAGCACCCGCGCCGTCTCGGCGTCGAGATCGAGCGTGTCGCGTTCCCGGTAGAGCGCGTCGATGCGGGAAAACAGCGCCGCGTTCATGTGCAGCGCGGAGAAGTGGCGCGACATCTTCGGCGCGATCGCGCGCTCCAGCGTCTGGATGTCCTTGTTGGTGTGGGCGCCGGCGCGGCACCAGAAGACTGCCGACACGCGGTCCAGCGCCTCGCCCGAAAGCTCCAGCGCCTCCAGCGTGTTTTCGACCGTCGGCGCGGCCGCATTGCCGGCGATGACCGCGATCTCGGCTTCGTGCGCGGCGAGCGCGGCGTCGAAGACCGGGCCGAAATCCGCGTCCGCGATCGCCGAAAAATCGGGCAGGCCGAGCGGCCCCGTCCAGCGCGTCAGGGGATGGCGGGCGAGGTCGGGCGCGGCAGCGGGCATGGCAAACCTCCGGCAGGGGCGGAAAGGGGAACGGCGCGAGCGGCCGTCATGCGGCCGAGGCCCCCGATTTAGGGGCGCCCCGGCAAAAGCGCAACGGCGGGCCATCGCCAGGCCGCCACTCGGCCGCCATTGGGCCGCCACTGGACCGCCGCCGGACACCTTGACCCGGCAGCGCGTTGAAACTAAGTAAGGCATATAATAAGGTTCCCTTACAAAAATGCCCCCCAGATACAGTCCCGATACCATCGGCTTCCTCATCGTCGATGTCTCCCGCCTGTTGCGGGCCGAGTTCGACCGCCGCACCGGCGGAGCCGGCCTCGGCCTGACGCCGGCCGAGGCGCGCACCCTTTCCAACGTCGCCCGCACCGGCCCGGTGCGGCAATCCGTGCTCGCAGAGCGCATGGGCATCGAGGCCATGACGCTGAGCGCCTGCCTCGACCGGCTGGAAGCGCAGGGCCTCGTCACCCGCGCGTCCGACCCCTCCGACCGCCGCGCTAAGCTCGTCGACACCACCGACGCCGCCGGGCCGGCCCTGGACAAGATCTTCGCCGTCAGCGCCGAGGTGCGGGCCGACATGACCGCCGGCATCGACGCGGCCGGGGTCGAGGAATTCCGCCGGATGCTGATGGCGATCCGCGCCAACCTCGTCGCCATGCGGCCCGATTGCGGCAAGGGGAGCGCGGCGCGATGAACCTGCAGCCCTCGCATCCCGTCGCCGCCGCCCCGTCGATGAGCGAGCGCCGCGTCGGCCTGATCGGCGCGCTGCTGGTGGCCATCGGCCCGATCTCCATGGCGCTGTTCACGCCGGCCATGCCGCAGATCACCCACGACTTCGCCACGACCGAGTCGATGGTGAAGATGACGGTGTCGCTCTATTTCGCCGGCTTTGCGCTCGCCCAGCTCGTCTGCGGCCCGCTGTCGGACGGCTTCGGGCGCAAGCCGGTCATCATGGCGTTCATGGCCATCTATCTGGTCGCCAGCGTCATCGCGCTCGTCTCGCCCACCATCGAGGTGCTGATCGCCGCCCGCTTCCTTCAGGGCATCGGCGGGTCGGTCGGCGTCGCCATCGCCCGCGCCGTGGTGCGCGACCTCTATGTCGGCGAGCGCTCGGCGCGGATCATGAACCTGATCGGCCTGATCCTCGGCATCGGCCCGGCCTTCGCCCCGACCATCGGCGGCATCACCATGGAGCTGTTCGGCTGGCATGCCATCTTCGTGCTGATGGTGCTGTTCGGCATCGTCGTCGCGCTGATCTGCCACTATGCGCTGAAGGAGACCGTCTCCCGCGACCTGACGCGCATCCGCCCGCGGGCGCTCGCCGCCTCCTACGGCAAGCTGCTGTCGAGCAGCTACTTCATGGCCTGCGGCCTCGTCATGGCCGGCGGCATCGGCGCCTTCTACACGCTGGCCGTGGTGCTGCCCTTCATCCTGATGAACACGCTCGGCCTGTCGCCCACGGCCTTCGGCTTCAGCATGCTGGCGCAGTCGGGCGCGTTCTTCGCCGGCTCGCTGACGGTGCGCCAGACCATCGGCCGCTTCGGGGCCTACCGCATCCTGCCCGCCGGCATCGCCTTCATCGTCGCCGGCAGCATCGGGCTCGTGGTGCTCCTGCGCCTGTTCGAGCCGACCTTCGCGCTCGTCATGGTGCCGGTCGCGCTCTATGCCTACGGCGCGGCCTTCATCATGCCCGCCATGTCCACGGCCTCGCTCGCGCCCTTTCCGCACATCGCCGGCGCGGCCGGCGCGCTCGGCGGCTTCCTGCAGATGGGCGGCGGCCTCGTCGGCGGCCTGTTCGCCAGCCTGTTCGGCAGCCCGGTGATCGCGCTCGCGACCGTGGTGCCGGGCCTCGGCCTCGTCACGCTGGTCTCGTATCTGTGGTGGCGCACCCTGCCCGAACCCGGCATGGCCAAGGTGGTGCTCGCCCCGCAGCCGGAACCGCCGGCGCAGTAGCGGCCCCTCGCGGCCGGTTCGTCTCGCGGGTTGCGGGGGTTCGCTCTACCCGTCCCTGTCGGGGCGGCGGAAATCGCCGGTCGCCGGGTCCATCACCCACAGCTCGCCGGTCGAGATGTCGAACCACGCGCCGTGCAGCGTCAGCTTGCCCTTGCCCTCGAGGATCGAGATGCAGGGGAAGCTGCGCAGGTTGGCGACGGAATAGCGGATCGAGATGCGCTCGAGCGCGGTCTGGCGCTCCGACGGCGTCATCATCTCGTTGCCGGCCACGGCCTCGGCGGCCGGCGCGACGAGGCCCATCCACTTGCCGATGAAGTCGCCCGGCGACAGCGGCTCGGCCGCCGGATCGAGCGCGGCGCGGGTGCCGCCGCAGCGGCCGTGGCCGAGCACGACGATGTGCTTGACCTTGAGGCTCTGGACCGCGAATTCGAGCGCGGCCGAGGTGGAATGGTGGCGCCCGTCGGGCGCATAGGGCGGCACGAGGTTGGCGACGTTGCGCACCACGAACAGCTCGCCCGGCCCGGCGTCGAAGATCGTCTCGGGCGCCGCGCGCGAGTCGCAGCAGGCGATCACCATGGTCTCGGGGGTCTGGCCGTTCCTGGCGAGCGTCCGGTAGCGCTCGCTCTCCGCCGTATAGCGGCCGCCCATGAAAGCATGGTAGCCGGTCAGCAGTCTTTGGGGCAGATGGCTCATGCCAGAGGCGATAACGCCAAAGTGATGGCAGCGCAATAAACTTTAATGGCTCAGGCCCGCCTGCCGCCGCCCGGCCCGCCGGCGGGGTGCAGGAGCCGCCGCACCTGCACCATCGCCATCGGATGGGCGAGGCTCTGGGCGTCGGTTTCCAGCATCAGCTCGTCCGCGCCGCGCTTGACCGCGCGCGCCAGCACCTCGAACACCGCCGCCGTCGCCGCCTGCAGCGCCTTCGCCTCGCTGTGGCCGGTGACGAGCCGGGCGAGGAACAGCGCCGAGAACAGGTCGCCGGTGCCGTTCGGCGCCTTCGGCACCGCGCGGTGCTCGGCCAGCACAGCCTCGCGGCCGGTGACGAGGAGGTTGCCGATCGAGCCGGCCATCATCGCATGCGCCGAGGTGACGAGCATGGTCGGCGGCCCGAGCCCGAGCGCCGCCCGCGCCACCGCGCCATTGTCGGGAAGCGCCTCGCCGGCCAGCCATTCCAGCTCGTAGCGGTTGGGCGAGGCGATGTCGGCGAGCGGCAGGAGCAGGTCGCGCATGGCGGCCGCCGTCGCCTCCGGCACGTAGAGGCCGCCGACGTCGCCCATCACCGGATCGCACAGATAGAGCGCCCGCGGATTTCTCGCCTTCACCGCGCCGACGAGGCCGGCGACGGCCGCGGCCTGGTCCGGCCCGCCGAGATAGCCCGACAGCACCGCCCCGACCTCGCCCAGCCACGGCGCGGCGGCGAGATCGCCGAGGAGC